>NZ_JAEEVD010000027.1:0-31789 GCF_016290755.1 Lachnospira sp. | reverse complement strand
TCTACTACACCAAAGACCGGGGATCCAAATGATATCAAAGTATGGTATCTGCTTCTTCTAGCATCTCTTGGCGGACTTGGATTTTTGGGGCTTTCAAAGAAGAAAAAAGTAAATGACTAAAACAAAAAGACCAAAACAAAAAGACCAAAACACAGTTTTAAAGCTGTGTTTTGGTCTCTATTTTTATTCCCAATTAGGGAAAGTGTATTTTTAAAATGTAACGACCAAGACTTAATCACCAATAATTTCTAATTCCTTAGGATAGCTATTAAGTACTTCAACACCCTCAGGAGTTACAAGTACAAGGTCTTCTACACGAACACCCACTTCATCAGTGACATAAATACCAGGTTCAATTGAGAAAATCATACCTGCCTTAGCTTCTGTCTCATTAGTTGATGAAACATCACCAAATTCATGCTCTGATAGGCCGATGAAATGACCAAGTCTGTGAGTGAAGTTCTCGCCATAGCCTTCATTTGAAATAAGATCTCTTGCAGTTTTATCTAGCTCTTTTAACTTAATGCCTGGCTTAATCTTAGCGATAGCAGCTTCATTTGCAGCACGAGTAGTATTATAGATAAATCTATCCTTATCGGATACTTCTTTATAGAAAAATGTTCTTGTCATATCAGAACAGTATCCATCCTTAATGCATCCAACATCAAAGAGCACGCAATCACCAGGCTTAATTACTGTATTATCTGGTGAATGGTGTGGATCTGCTGCATTCTTACCAAAGGCAACTAATGGTTCAAAGGAGAAACCATCTGCTCCAAGGTCCTGATAAATCTTAAGAGTCTGATCAGCAACTTCCTTTTCAGTTACACCATCATGAACAAGTTCTTTAAATTTAGCAATTGCTAGGTCATTAATATGACTTGCAACACGCATTTTTTCCTGTTCTTCTTCATCTTTAATACCACGAGTAGTATCAACAGCAATTGATGAATTAACAAAGCCCTTAGCTGCATTACGTTCCATAAGTGGGAGAAGGAATCTTGCGCGAATATCCTTATCAACACCTAAAGTCCAGTCAGGATTAATATATGGCATTATAACATCAGCCACATCGTCTGTATCTGAATACCAAACTTTTTCAACTCCAAGTTCCCCAGGAGCGTTAAATAATTTATTTAAGAAGAAGACGTTCTTTCCATCTTCTCTAAGTAATAATCCATAGAAACGTTCAAAGGGTTCCTGATAGATACCAGTAAGATAATATATAGACATAGGATCTACAATTAACATTTGTTGTACGTCCATTTCTTTTAAGGCCGCAAAGATACGGTCAATACGATTTTGTTTCATTTTATTCACTCCTTTTCAATCTGTCACTATTTAATAAGGATACCACTTTGAAATAAAAACACAAATGTTAATAATTTTTTATATAATTACAATATAGTATAAGACAAATTTTTGTGTTTATAGTATAATTTAAATATAATTTTGGTTGTAAAAAATAGGTTGAATAGGGGATACAGTTTGAAGAGGAGATATATTATTATCATTAATATATTGATGGTAGGTTTGATTCTTTTTGTTATTGTGAAATATGCCAATGATAGAGCCTTAGAGTCAAACCGTGCTTTAGTTGCGTCTTTTGAGAAAATGACTATAACCACAGAACAAATTATTGATAATTATTTAGAGGATGAGCAGCATTTGTGCGATATTTGGTCGAACTATATTAATAATTTAGCAGATGCAGGAAATCCAATGACTATGGAGGAAGCAGTTTCTTATATTAGAAAAGTTAAAATATCCTCTGAAATATCTGGACATTTAATATATATTGATGATGGATCTTTGCTTGGTTTATCTACATCGCCTAGTACAACAAATTCAAATAATTATCAAGTGGATTATTCTCATATATCAATTTTTGATAATTTTGATATTAAGAATCTGGATGGTAAAGTTAACCTAACAAGAGCATATACAAATCCATTAAATGGTGTGCAATCCATTGCATTTTTAAATAATGTTAAGATTCTTGATGAGGAAAAAGGTGTAATTAGAGATGGTCTTATTATTAGAGTTGTGCCAGTAAGCCGTTTAGAGCAAAAGCTCATTTTTTTAAAGGGCGAATATGAAAAGGTGGAAATATCTATTATTGATTGGGACGGAAATTATATGATTCATGGAAAATCTCTAAAAAATAGCAATTTTTACGAGTATTTTAAATCCTATAATCCTATGTCTAATAAGGAGTTTAATAAGGTTGTGGAAAGTATTCACACGGATATAGCTTCTATGCATATTCGTAATTCAAAAAGTGAGGATTGTGTTATTGCATATACACCTTTAACAAGCTTAGATTCTTGGTATTTGATTGCCTATATTCCTGCTAAGGAATTAACAGATAACAGGTCTGTAGATTGGCTTTTACTTGGAATGACAAGCGTGGGACTTATGATTTTGCTCCACTTTAATTTATTAGTGCTTCGTGCTTTTAATCGCAAACTTGAAGTGGCAGCTATAGCTGCAAATCAGGCAAATGAGGCTAAATCACAGTTTTTATCAACTATGTCCCATGATATTAGAACGCCTATGAATGCCATTGTTGGCATGAACGAGATGATTCTTAGAAACAGTCATGATGAAGAAATTTTGACATATGCCAATAATATAAAAATGGCAGGTACTACCTTACTTGCTATTATTAAGGATATATTAGATTTTTCAAAAATCGAAGCTGGCAAGATGGAACTTGTGTTGGAAAGTTATAATTTCGTTTCGTTACTAAATGATTTGGTTAATATGGTTACGTGTAAGGCCGAGGAAAAAGGGCTTTTCTTTGAATTAAAGGTAGATAGAAATATTCCAAGGGTGTTACTTGGCGATGAAATAAGAATAAAGCAGATTATTACTAATATTTTATCTAATGCTGTGAAGTACACAAAAGAAGGAGGTATAACATTTTCTATTACAAGTACTAAATCTGATAAAAGACAAGATGAAGTAAGTTTACATGTGGAAATTAAGGATACAGGAGTAGGCATAAAAAAAGAAGATTTGGACAAGCTCTTTATGGCGTTTGAGCGAATTGAAGAGAAGAAAAATCGAGATGTTGAGGGAACTGGACTTGGAATGGCAATTGCACAGAGTTTTCTCAATATGATGGGAAGTAAGATTAATGTAGAAAGTGAATATGGAGTTGGTTCTGTTTTTTCCTTTGAATTAAGGCAGACAGTTGTTGATTGGGAAGCGATAGGAGAGTATGAGGAGGCCTTTAAGCAGTTTAGAAGTGAACAAAAGGCGTATAAATCCAAGTTTGAGGCTCCAGAAGCGAAAATTCTTATTGTTGATGATACAGAGATAAATCTTAAGGTTTTAATTAGCTTGCTTAGAGAAACAAAAATTCAAATTGATACGGCAGATAGTGGAGATGCCTGCATAAGTAAGTTTAAGACAAAACATTACGATATTATTTTTCTAGATCATATGATGCCAGGTAAAGATGGAATTGAAACCATTAAGGAAATGAGAACGTTAAAGGACACGGCTAATGAGAATACACCAGTGATTTGTCTTACGGCTAATGCAATTTCTGGAATGCGTGAAAAATACATAGAGGCAGGTTTTGATGATTATCTTACTAAACCTATAGACACAGTTAAGCTTGAAAATATGATTTTAAATTATTTATCACCTGATTTAGTAGTGTTTAATAATGAAGATAAAAGGACTGAGAATTTTACTGCTCCACAAAATATTTTAGTAATTAATAAAGATCTTAGGGTTTTGAGAAAAATCAAAGAGTGGCTAGAAGATGCAGGAAATATTGTGCTTGTTAAATCTGAGGAACAGGCTATTAAATATTTAGAAAATCATGAGGTTTCTTTAATACTTGCGGATAAAGAAATGAGGCTAGAAGAAAGCTTTGATGACGTTAAATTACTATCTCGAGATTTTAAAGAAATGGATAGGGATGAACTTATTGATCTGATAAAGGAATTTTTATAGTAATTTCTTATGGGGTTTCTATTAGTTTTGCTAGAAAGGAGAGCGTATGGGGAGAACTGTTAAGAGAATCGTTAGTGTGGTTTTTGCAGCAATTTTGCTAGTTTCTGTCCCTGGCTGTGAAAAGAGTAAAAGTGAAAGTAAAGAATTTAGGCCTAAGTATGACGCTAATATAAATTATAAGATTTCTGTTGTGGGAACATATGCTAATTTTGAATCTTTAGAAAGTGAGTTTGAAAGATTCTATTCTTATTATCCCAATGGGGAAATTGGATATACTTATCTTGACGATTACAGTAATACAATAGGTCCGGCATTGGCAGGCCAAGAGCCTCCTGATATTTATGTGGTACAACCATGGATGTATGGAAATGAAAAATATGCAGATTTATTTAATAATGCTCAAGATCTCTCTGATGAAAAATTAGATATAGATCTTGATTGCATAAGAGAAGGGGTTAGTTGGGAGATGGAGGATGGTCAAATCTTGACATTACCAATTTTTGCCACATCCTATGGCATGCTAGTGAATATGGATATTTTTGAAAAAGAAGGGCTAAAAGTGCCAGAGACCTATGGGGAATTATTAGACGTAAGTAAAAAGTTAAAGGCAGCAGGATATGAATCTCCAGTTATGGGTGCCAATACCATGACAACTCCAGGAATAGGCTACACCTTTGCTTATCCTATGTTTGCTAAGACTGTAAAGGATGATAGAAGCGTTGAAGATGCCCTAAATAACCTTGATCCTTTAGCTGGTGAAACAATGAGAAATTCTCTTACAAGATTAAAGGAGTTCGTGGATTCAGAATGTATAGATATAAATAAGTGTAGTAGAGAAATAGAAAATGACTACGATGCAGTAATTATGCGATTTTTTGAGGGCGATGTTCCTATGATGTTGTGCTCAGGAGATGTCGTCTCAGGTACAAAAAAACGTGAAAGCAAGTCAGAAGCATTTTCAAACAATCCATTTAAATATGATTTTTACATAGCACCATCAGGGGATGATGGTGGTTACTACATGGATTCAATTTCTATTCTGTTTTGTGTAAATAAAAATAGTGCAAATATTGATATGACAAATGAATTTATACGATTTTTAACAAGTCAGAAAGAGCTTGGACTTATGGCCCAAGAAAAAAGGTTGATTACGCCTACTAAAGATTATTCCCTTGATGAGGTGTACGCTTCTCTTTCGGGATTCCCAGATAATCGAACCATTAGTTTTAGAGACACGGAAATTCTTGATACAACAGTAAAGCAGTTTAGGGCAGCAGCCTACGCAGTCATAAATAATACTATGACAGTAGATGAAGCAGTAGAAAAATACGGAAGCATATCTGTAAAGTGATAGCTTGTGTTGTGAAGTATAAAAGGCATTGAAATTAAGGCTTGATAATTTCTCTAAGATCTTGCACTAGGGAGATTGCCTCATCGTAGTCAAGATTTGAAACTAGATTTGACAAGTTTTCAAATTTACTGCTAGTTTCTTGGCTGCAGTTGTAGCTTAGAACTTGCTTAGTAAGTTCTTCTGCATCGGCAAGATTAAAGTCATTAAGGGCGTAAAGTAGATTATCCAATAGGGAAAGGATTGAGTCTTTGTCAAATTCTTTTCGGGCTGTTTCTTTTGTTAGAGCATAAGGTTCAAGATAAGGCTTTAAAGCGCGAAAAGACTTTATAATGCCAGGGGCAATTTCTTTAATTTGTTCTAGTTGTTCATTTTTTCCTAGTTTTTCAAGGGTGAAGAAATCCTCGCTAAGGGCAGTTGCACCAATCATGCGGCAGATGGTCTTAAGAGAATGAACTGTAATTGTGAAATCCTTGAGATTAGCATTTGCAAGAAAATCTTCTATTTGCTTGCTTTTTTCATCTATAAGTTTGTAAACATCAGAAAGAAGCTCTAAGAAAAGCTCCTTAGAACCTGAAGTTGCAATAGCTTTATTTGTATCAATACCTGGAATATTAATTTCTTTGCCTGTATTATTCATAGAAAATTCCTCCATGGAAATCACGCTTTTTTTAAGTATATCATATTGAAAAGAATTAGAGAGGGGGTAAGCTTATGATTTCTCAAATAATCGTTGTTGATGATGATTCTATAATTTTAAAAAAAGCTTGGAAAACCTTGACTGATGCTGGATTTAAGGCTGTTGCTTTGAAATCTGGAAAAGCATTATTAGAATACATGCAAGATCATTTGCCTCCGGATTTAATTTTAATGGATATAAATATGCCGGAAATGAGCGGTTTTGATGTAATAAAGGAGCTAAAAAATAGTCAAATTTCTTGGGCTGACACACCTGTAATCTTTTTGACTGCTGAGGAAGATGAGGAAATAGAGACACAAGGCTTGCTACTTGGTGCTATGGATTTTATTAGAAAACCATTTGTTCCAAGCGTGTTAGTTCTTAGGGTGAAGCATGCCATTGAACTTGTAAAACTTACAAATAATCTTTGGAGCATGGTAGCTGAGAAGACTAGAGAAAATGAGAGTCTATTTTTACATGTGGTTGAATGCCTTGCAGATGCAATTGATGCCAAGGATAATTATACAAAGGGTCATTCAGGAAGGGTGGCAGCATATTCTAAGGAAATCGCAAGGCGTTATGGTTATGATGAAAAACAGCAGGAGAAAATCTTTATGTTGGGCCTCCTTCATGATGTTGGCAAAATAGGTGTGCCAGATGAAGTAATAAACAAGCCAGGAAGACTCAATGATGAAGAATTTGCCTGCATAAAAAAGCATCCTGCCATAGGATACAAAATTCTAAGCAATATCAAGGAAATGCCAGAACTTTCTCTTGGTGCAAAATTCCATCATGAAAGATATGATGGTAATGGATATCCTGAAGGAATATCAGGCGAAGATATTCCAGAAGTAGCAAGAATTATAGCAGTAGCCGATGCTTATGATGCAATGACAAGTAACCGCAGCTACAGAAATGCCCTCCCACAAGAGAAGGTGCGCGAAGAAATTAAAAAAGGCAAAGGTACTCAATTTGACCCCCAATTCGCAGATATTATGTTGAAGATAATAGATGATGAGAAGTTAGATGATGAGATATTAGATTATATCTATAATGAGTCAGTATTTTTTAGTGAGCACGTAGATCTAGATAGACTATGCAGATTCTATGATGAAATTACAAAAACACAATTCCTTAGTTGGGAAAACAAACTTTTTTTATGGCATCAGCTGTCAAGATGGTCATTTCTTACTAAGGAATATAGTATTCCATTGGTTATGAAATATAATTGGGATTTATTAAAAGAAATAGATATGAAATTTAAAGAAGCATTTTATGAAGAAAATGTATTTGATAAGCCAGAAAAAAGAATTGCATTTTCTAAGAGAAATAAGGATTTAGTAGTCATTATAACATCCCAACTTATTGCAAAGGGACATGGCCCAACAAAATCAGCTCTTGATAGGGCTGCTTGTTTACAAGATCTTGGCAAAACAGTAATTATATTTAATACTGCAGAATTATTGACGATGGTAGGAAATATTCCATTTAAAAATACCGATGTAGCAACTTATTGTGAGGAGAATTTAGAAAAACCAAGTATTGAATGGAAAGGACATGTGATTCCTTATGTTCAATGTGAGCCCAATATGCCAAGCATTGAAGCAGTAAGAATTTTATATAAAACTATATCTGAGTTAAAACCTGCATTTGTAATGGAAATTGGTAATTCTAGTTTACTAGCAAATTGCATAGATGATCTAATTCCAGTAGTTTTTATTTCCATGGGGCCAAGCCTTTTAACTCCTTGTATATGTTCATATCACACAAGAAATAGAGATTATACTACAGAGGAAAAGGAAATATTAAAATATGTAGGAGTTGATTATGATAGATTTTTCCCATTGCCATTTACCTTTAGTATTAAAGAAGCAAGAAATATATATAAAAAGTCAGATTTAGATATAGCAGAAGATGTATTTGTATCTGTGGTTGTAGGAGCAAGATTATCCTTAGATGTTAATAAAGAATTTTTAGACTTTTTAGAAAAATTTGCATCAGATAAACACTATATAGTATTTTTAGGATTTTGGGATAATTATGAAGATGTAAAAAAAGAAAGACCAGACCTTTTTAAGTATGTTAGATATCTTGGTAATCAAGATGATGTAACTGGAATTATGAGAGCTTTTGATTTATATATTAATCCTTATAGGAGAGGCGGAGGAACATCAGTGGTTGAAGCTATGGCACAAGGACTAGCGGCTCTTGCCATAGATTATGGTGATGTAGCATATAATATTGCTCCTGAATTCTTATGTAAGGATTATGATGAAATGTTAGATAGAATAAAAATTCTTACAACAGATAAAGATGAGTATAATAAGGCTAGAGAAATTGCACTAAAAAGGGCAGAGTATATGTTGGATACTAAGAACGCCATGAAGAATTTGTGTGACATGATCTATGAAAGAGAATCTACAAGCGAAAAAGATTGATTTTAAGGCGATAGCTAGTGGCTATCGCCCTTTTTCTTATATATTATTAGGTTGGTATTTGCATTTTTAGTATAATTATTTTAGAATATAAATATATGAAATAAGATCGTGAAAATTGTCTTTTGATGACTGGGGGATAATTTATGGAGACTATTTATCAGCAAGCGGAAACTATACTTAGATATATAGTAGAATTCTCAACACTTTTGTTGGAGCTTTTCGGTATTTGTATCCTTGTTTACACCGCTATTAAGAGCTTTATTTATTGGCTGAAAAAAGATGATTCTATTAGGCTTATTCTAGCTCAAGGTATAGCACTAGCCCTAGAATTTAAGCTTGGCGGTGAGGTTTTAAGAACTGTAGTTGTTCGTGAATGGGCGGAACTTGGAATCCTTGGTGCAATTATACTTTTAAGAGCAGCTCTTACATTTTTAATACATTGGGAAATTAAAAATGAGAAGAAGGAACTTGAGGAGCCAAAGAACAAATAAGGCAACAAGCTTAAAATAGGTGATTTTATGATATTTAACAAGAATAAGGAAAATCTAGCAAGCGAGGCTCATGCTTTAAAGATTGAGAAAGAGTGGATGGAGAGGCAGGAGCTTTATGGGAAAGAGCTAGAGGATCACTATAATTATGTAAAGAAATTATTGGATAAAAACGACGTCAAAGCAAGACAACTTCTAGTAATGGAATATTTGAATAAAAAGGACATTCCAGAATATAAATCAGACCAAAAGCATGTGAATTTCTTTATTCTACTTTATCTCTACGTGGAAGAGTTAAATAGTATGGAAGAGAGAACTATCCTTGATTGCGCTAGGAATTATGAGGAGTTATCTAAGCTTTTGAAGATTTTTAGAATGCTTTTATTCCGTCTTGAGTTTACTGGGAATGAAAATGATTCGCTCTTTGCAGAATTTGTTCTAAATAATGGTCTATCTAAAACTTGTGTGGAGCGAATGGTAGCTTTTGTAAATGTAGATAAATACATGATTTACAAGAAACTATCTAATATATTTTTTGAAAATAATAAACTAGTCTATATGTTAGTTATGTTAAAGGCTTGTGATGAAATTAAGCCTAATATAGAAGAAAATATTCTTCTGATGGCTAACATATATAAAATTTTGGGGCTTGAGAAATTAGAAAAGGAATGCTTAGCAAGGTTGGCAAAATAATAGAAACTGGGGAGAAATACTATGGGGGAAAGAATAAATATAACACGTTCTTCTATGCCACCCTATGAGGAATTTATTGATGCGATTAAACCTTTGTGGGATTCGCATTGGATGACCAATATGGGTAGATATCACAATGAATTAGAGGAGAAGCTGAAGGATTATTTAAAGGTTGATAAAATCTCACTTTTAGTCAATGGCCATATGTCTCTTGAAATGATAATTCAGGCCTTCTCTTTTCCAGAGGGCAGTGAAATTATAACTAGCCCTTTTACCTTTATATCCACAACCCATGCAATTGTTAGAAATGGCTGTAAACCAGTATTTTGCGATGTTAAGGCCAGTGATGGAACAATTGACGAAGAAAAAATAGAGGATTTGATTACGGAAAAAACTGTGGCAATCCTTCCAATTCATGTTTATGGAAATTTATGCGCTATAGAAAAAATAGAAAAAATAGCTAAGGACTACAATCTTAAAGTCATTTATGATGCGGCTCATGCCTTTGGAGAAAGTCTTAATGAGGTGGGAATTGGCAACTTTGGTGATGCCTCAATCCTAAGTTTTCACGCCACAAAGGTTTTTAATAGTATAGAAGGCGGTGCAGTATGTTTTCATGATGATTGGATTTATGAGAAGTTATATAACCTTAAAAATTTCGGAATTCGCAGCGAAACTTTAGTAGCTGAGGTTGGCGCAAATGCTAAGATGAACGAATTTTGTGCCATTATGGGTCTATGTAATTTAAGACATCTAGCAGAAGCAATTAAGTCTAGAAAGGAGGCCTTTGATTATTACTGTGAGGCCATTGATAAAATAAAAGGTATAAGCTCCTTTAGAGTGCTTAAGCCTGGGGAAGTCAATAATTATGCCTATTTTCCAATCTTAGTTACAGATGAGGCAAGCTGCAATAGAGACGAGATTTACGATAAGCTGCGGGCAGATGATATATTTGCAAGAAAATATTTCTACCCCATTACTGCAGACCAAAACTGTTTTAGAAACAAGTATAAGGAAGTTGATCTTCATGTAGCAAGAGATTTATCTAAGCATATATTAACTTTGCCTTTATACGAAGGCATTACAAGAGCAGAACAGGATAGGGTTATTAAGGCGCTATCTTAAGGGGGATTTATGAAAAAAAGAGACACAGGATTAGAGGGAATAATTGAATATTTTGGAAAAGTCAAAAATGAATTTGAGGGGGAATTTGAATTAGAGTCTATAGCTGAGAAGATAGCAGCAATACCCACACTAATAGATGCGGTGAAAAAGCTTGTCTTTCCAGAGATTCTAGAGGATTATTTAGAATATTTTGATTTCATAGTTGGCTTTTTTGATTCTTGTAAAAATGAGATATTTTTAAAGAAAAATATTCAAGACGTGTATGATTCTGTAAATCTTTTAGCTAGTGGTCTAGAGGAGATTAAAGAACGAATAGAGGGTTTGCAGGGCTTTTGTCCGTGTTGTGGAAAGGAAGTTTACTATAGTGCAAAGGATGGACAATGCAAGAATTGTACGAGCTCAAGAAGAGATAGACTTGTAAGTTTATTCTTAAAAAAGATTTCCCTATCTACAGCTACTAAAGAAACTAGTGTCTTACAAATCGCTCCAACTCCTGTAATTGATGCATATATAAATTTGTGGTGTCCACTTATTAAATATGAAAGTTTAAATGCATTTCAGACAGATCTTACTTTAAAGGAAGATACCGAAAAGCTAAAGCAAAAAGAGGATAAAAGCTATGATTTAATCATTCTTTCAAAGCTTGCTATAGATAAATTGTCTGAGGGGGGATTTTTAGAAAATCTAAAAAGGATTCTAAAAGATGATGGTGAGATAGTAATTTTAGCAGAGTTAGGGGATTTAGAAGATTCGGATAATCCAGAAATTTCTAGCATATCAGAAAAGATTATAGCTAGTCTAAATGCTAACTTCTATCTAACAGAGCTTGGAATTGAATATTTTGGACAAGAAGATTTTGAAAAAAGTGGACTTGCTTGCTCTAGCCTATTAACAGTTTTGACTAAGACTAAGTTAGAGGATTTCTATAAAGGCTTTAGACCTGTAATTAATAAGGATTTAATTGAAAATGGTCCTCTAGTTTCAGTAATTATGCCAGCTTTCAATCATGAGAAATATGTGAGAAGGGCTATTGAGAGTGTAATTAATCAAAGCTATAAGAACATAGAATTTATTGTATGCGATGATGCCTCAACGGATAAGACTCCTGAAATTATGAAGGAGTATTCTAAATATTACAAAAAAGAATTTTACTTTAAAGAGAATTTAAGAGGAAGAATTCCTTTCTTAGCTAAAGAAGCTAGTGGAAAATATATTGCACTTATGCATTCTGATGATGTGTGGGATAAGGATAAACTAGCTATTCAGATAGATTATTTGGAGAAAAATGGAGGCATCTCCTTAACTTGGGCCTACTATTTGCGAGATGATGGTGAAACAACAGGAGATGCAGTATTTTTTGAAAAAAATCGAAGTCGAACTCAATGGCTAAAATACCTTTGGGAGAATTCTAATTGCTTTTGTAATCCATCTTCAGTCATGAAAAGAGAAATATTTTTAGAAGAGCAAAAGCATGGCCTTGCTTGCAGGCAGTTGCCGGATTTCTTTAAGTGGGTAGATTATTTATGTAAGTATGATTTGCATCTTATTTGCCTTCCATTAACGCTTCTTGGAGTGCATTATACAGGGGATAATAAAAATGAATCCGCTCCAACAGATGATAACATTTATAGAACCTCAGTGGAGGAGGGCTTTGTTTGGATGCAGGTCTTAGAAGATATGGAGGATACGCTTTTTGTGGCTGCCTTTAAGGATTTATTTAGAAGAAAAGAGGCTACTAGTAGGGAAGAGCTAATGTGTGAGCGATATTTTCTTCTTTTAGATAGTGAAAAAACAGCCCAGCAAACCAGCGCAATTTTTTATATGCATAGACATTACTCAGAAATCATAGACTGTCTAAAGGAAAAATATAATTACATAAAGGCTGATTTTATGCAGGATGAACTAAAAAAAGGCTTTATGCAATTTTTGGATAAAAAAGACACTATAGTGAAGAAATAAGATTTTTAGATGAGGGTTAAATATGAAAGAAATTGGGGGTTACTTTGAATTAGAAGTTAATAATTTAGATATGTTACACAAGGAGGCCTATGCCTTTAACACAGGTTCAAATTGCCTAGCTTTTCTTATTAATGCGAGGCATATTAAAAAGATTAGAATTCCCATATATGCCTGTTCATCTATTAAAGCCACTTGTAAAAAATATGGTCTAGCCATAAAAGAATATAGAATCGATAATAAGCTTAGACCCGCTAATTACCTAGAAGAGGATATGAAATTAGAGCCCGAGGAATGGCTATATGTCATAAATTATTACGGTCAGTTAGAGGAGGACTATTTATATAAGTTAAAGAAAAAATACGACAGAGTAATCATAGATAATGTGCAGGCATATTATCAAAAAAGAATAGAGAATTGTGATTGCATATACTCTGCAAGAAAGTTTTTTGGAGTGGCAGATGGGGCTTTTCTTTACACAGATGCCGACTTTAAAGAGGAATATGAAAAACTAGAATACGAAGAAGTAAGGGAGAATATGTCTCATTTACTAGGACGTTTCGAAAATAGTGCCAAGAACTTTTTTGAAGATTTTAGACATAATGAAGAAAAGTTGGCTAAGGCAGATATTAAGAAGATGTCTTTAATTAGCAAAAATCTTTTGAAGGGAATTGATTATGAAAATGTTGGCAGGAAACGACAGGATAACGCCAGATTTTTACAGGAAAAACTAGGAAAGATTAATGAGTTAGATATCGTAGTGGGCTTAGGTGCATTTTCATATCCCTTAATGATAAAAGATGCAGAAAAATTAAGGGATAGATTAATCTTTAAAAATATATATCTGCCGCTTTTGTGGCCTAATGTTTTAGTGGAAGCATCGGAGGATTCTTTTGAGTATAAAATGGCAGACTCAGTGCTAAACCTAGTTTGCGACCAAAGATATGATTTAGAAGATATGAAATACATGTGCGAACTCTTAATGGGAGAAATGGGGGACTTATGAAGAAGATAATTCTTTTTGGAGCCACAGGAAATGTAGGCTCTTACGTGCTTTTATATGCCATTAATTATTTTAAAGATAAGGATTATGAAATAATTGCTAGCGGTAAAAGGGAAACTAGATTTTTTGAAAAAATGGGCATTAAATACATTTCTGTGGATATAGCTAAGAAGGAAGATTTTCATAAGCTGCCAACAGAGGAGGTTTTTGCAGTAATTGACCTAGCAGCAGTGATACCTTCTTATATGGATGATTACAGTCCAGAAAAATACATTAATTCCAACATCATTGGAGGCTTTAATATCTTGGAATATTGTAGAAAAGTTGGGGCTGATAGAATCCTTTTCTCCACAACGGTTTTTGATATTTCTAATTATGCGCAAGAGGGCTATGTTTTAAAGCCAGACCTTCCCCTAAACTTTAGTTATAAAGGGGATCACGCAGTTTATGTAATTAGTAAGAACACAACTATTGAGCTTTTAAAGCATTACCACGAGGAATATGGCCTTAAGTATTTTATATTTAGGTTTCCAACCATCTATAACTACAGCTCTTATCAGTATTATTATCCGGGAGGCGTTAAGACTTTAAGGCCTGTTTACAGGATGATTAATAATGCCATGAAGGGAGAGGATATTGAGCTTTGGGGCAATCCTAATTATTCTAAGGATATGGTTTATGTAAATGATTGCGCCCAGATCTTATGTAAGGCCATTGAAGTTAATAAAGAAACAGGTCTTTATAACGTGGGTACAGGAATTCCAGTAACTCTAAAGGAGCAGATAGAGACAATAATTGATGTATTTTCTCCGGCGGATAAGAAGTCTAAGATTGTCTATCGTCCGGAAAAGAAGGCCATGGGCGGCTTTTTAATGGATGTGGAAAATGCAAAAAAGGATTTAGGATACGAGCCAAAGTATGATGTTCATGCCCTTTTTAGAGAATATAAAAAGGAAATGGAGCTTAAGCGCTTTGATGAGCTTAGACGACATAATTAGTAAAACTTAGAGGTGCTTATGAAACTAGGAATTATGCAACCTTATTTTTTCCCTTATATTGGCTATTGGCAGCTTATAAATTTGGTAGATAAATATGTGATTTATGATGATGTCAATTACATTAAGGGAGGATGGATTAATAGAAATAAGATTCTTATTAATGGGGAGGCTACATTTTTAAACCTTTATTTAAGCCTTGCTAGTCCTAATAAGAAAATCAACGAAATAGAGATAGATAGCGGGATTAGGAATCAGAAGAATCTAAAGAGGATTTCCATGGCTTATAAAAGTGCCCCTTATTATGAAGAGACTTATCCTTTGCTAGAAGAGCTTTTAACTAGTAAAGAAACTAATTTAGCTAAGTTGAATGGAAAAATCATAAAAGAAATATCAAGCTATCTTTCCATGAATACTGAATTTGTCTATTCTTCAGAAATTGAAAAAAATGGACAACTAAAGGGCCAGGATAAAATTATTGATATCTGTAAAAGACAAGGAGCTAGTGCCTATTATAATGCTATTGGTGGCAAGTCTTTGTATGACCAGGAAAGCTTTAGAAGTGAAGGGATTAGATTACATTTTCTAAAGACCAAGGAAATTAGATATAAGCAGTTTGATTCGGACTTTGTGTCAAATCTTTCTATAATAGACCTTCTAATGTTTAATGGTAGGGAAGGAACTAAGGAATTGTTAAAATGTTACACTTTAGAGGAGTAGTTTATGGATGATAAGAAGTTTGCCTTTATAATGTGTGTAAATGATGAGGACATGGCAGCAGAGGCCCTTTATTATATTTCAAGGTTAGATATTCCACAGGGTTATAGCGTTGAGGATATTGAGGTGGTGGATGCAGTTTCAATGACTAGTGGCTATAATGAGGGCATGAAAGCTAGTGATGCCAAGTATAAGATTTATCTTCATCAAGATGTGATGATTGTAAATAAGCGATTTCTTTATGAGGCGCTAGACATTTTCAAAGATCCAAAGATTGGTATGTTTGGCTGCGTTGGCTCTCCTAAGATGCCAGAAAATAAGATATTGTGGAAGTCAAGAGCTGTGGGGGCTTCGTATCACAGCAATAATTACGAGACCTTTATGTCTATATTTGATAACGAGAAGAAAAAATACATGGAGGTGGAGGCCTTAGACGGGGTCATAATGGTGACTCAAGTGGATCTTCCTTGGAGAGAGGATGTGTTTACAGGTTGGGATTTTTACGATATTAGTCAGTCCTATGAATTTAGAAAGAAGGGCTATAAGGTGGTGACTCCTCACCAGGATATTCCTTGGACTTTCCATGATGAGGGCTTTATAAATTATAAGGAATATTATAAGTACAGGAAGATTTTTAGGAATCTTTATGGATAAGAGAGGGTTCGTCTTGACTAACAAAATATTCCATTGATATACTGAAAAAACCGTGAGGGAGTAGTAAGCGACTTCGTCGTAATAAGTCAACATACTGGTGTCAAAACCTGGCTTATTTTAAATTGCGAGACTCATGTAGAGCATGTGGCTGTACATGGGTGTAGTTTATTTAATTGAAACTTAACCGGATGCAGCATATGCATCCGGCTTTTTTTATTGGTGAAAATGTATCAAATTATATCAATCGGAGGACTTTATGTTAAATTTGTTAGTTGACAGTGCCATGTTAGGGGTTGGCCTTGCCATGGACGCCTTTTCCGTATCTATTGTAAACGGACTTAATGAGCCAAATATGAGAAGAAGAAAGAGTGTTGCTATTGCAGGAACTTTCGCCTTCTTTCAGTTTATAATGCCTTTAATAGGCTGGACTTGTGTTCATACAATTTCTGAGCTTTTTAAGGAATTTCAAAAATGTATTCCATGGATTGCCTTGATTTTACTTATCTACATTGGTGGAAAGATGTTAATTGAGGGTATTAAGGATATGCTTTGTGTTACAGATTGTAGTGAACATGATAAGAAGATGCAGGAAATAGTCTGTCTTGGGAGAATGGCCCTTTTTGTACAGGGAATTGCCACATCTATTGATGCTCTATCAGTAGGTTTTACAATTTCAGGCTACGGCTTTTTTGAAGCGCTATTCTCGTCAATAATTATCGCTATTGTTACATTTTTCATATGCATCTTTGGACTTATATCAGGTAAGAAGTTTGGTGAGAAGCTCTCTGATAAGGCTACAATTGTAGGTGGACTTATATTGATTTTTATTGGTTTAAAGGTATTTATTGGTGGATTTTAAGAAGTGCTAGTTTTGAAAATTCATAAAAATTGTCACAATATAGTATTACTTTATTAAACTAAATCTTTGGTTGTATCGGGCATAATTATGTTATACAATAAAAGCGTCTATAGGTGAGGATTACTAGAATGTAAAATTCATTAGGGAGCTTTAGTGCAAATGAGAATTTTTATGAAAAAAAGATGGTTGAGCCTCGTTTTAATCTACTCTTTATTGATTGGGACTATAGTAGGAGTATTTTTAAGCGAGAAAGTAAGGGCCGACAACTCAAAAGTTGTATATGTTGGCTATTATGAGAACGAAATCTTCCAGGAAGGGGCCAGAGATGGCGCTGTAAAAACCGGTTACGCCTACGAGTATTATCGTAAGCTTTCCGAATATACAGGATGGAAGTATGAGTATGTCTATGGTACATACAATGAGCTTTATGAACAATTATTGGATGGAGAGATTGATTTACTTGCAGGTCTTGCAAAGACACCTGAAAGAGAAGAGCTGATTTCTTATCCTGCTATGCCTATGGGAACCGAAATTTACCATCTTATTAAACACACATATGATACAGATGTAACTAACGATCCAACTTCATTTTCTAATAAAAAAATTGGAATTCTAAATAGTGCAATAATTGATGTCTTTTATAATTATGTTCTAGAATATGATGTGGATTGTAATGTAGTTAAATATGATGATTACGAGTCTTTATTGCATGATTTCGATAACGGAGAAATAGATATCGCTGCTGTTGAAGGTAGCGGAACATATAGTCGTACTAATTCAGAGGTTGTAGGAACTTTTGGTTCTTCTGACTTTTATTTATGTGTTAGTAAGGATAGACCTGATTTATTAGAGGAACTTGATAACGCACAGACTTCAATTACTAATCAAGAACCAAACTTTATTAGTAATTTAAAGTACAAGTATTATCAAGGTAGTGTAACTAGTTTATCATTTTCAAATTATGAGAAGGAATGGATTGAGAATAATGACAAGTTGGTTGTTGGTTATCTTGAAAATTTATTACCTCTTAGTGATACAGATTCTAATGGAAATGTTACGGGTATTATAAAGGATATTATACCCCAGATACTAAGTAATTTATCTCTTTCTGATATAGATGTTAGTTATGTTGGATATGCGTCTTATGAAGATATGATGCAAGATATTAGTAATGAAAAAATAGATATAGCCTTTCCAGTCAACGATAGTCTTTTTTATTCAGAAATAAATGAAATATATCCTTCAAATTCTATTTTATCAGTTTCTAACGAATTGGTATTTAAGAAGAACAAGGATGATAGTAAAGTACACACACTAGCTGTTAATAGAAATAATGGCATGCAGTATTATTATACTAAAAGTTCTTATCCAGAAGCAGAAATTGTTTACTATCCGGATATAGATGCATGCTTAAAAGCTGTAAAAGATGGTCAGGTAGATGCTACTATTTTAAGTAGCTTAAGAGCCTATGATATTTTAAAAAATAGTAAATATAATGCTTTATCAGCTATGCCTCTTAGTCTTAGAGATGATATTTGTTTTGGTGTAAAGATTGGTAATGAGGGTTTATTGAAATTGATAAACCGTGGAGTTGCACTTTTTAATCCAGATTATATAAGTAGTTTAACAACACATTATACGGATAAACTATATACTTATACTTTTTTTGATTTAGTAAGGGATCATATTGCTATATTTATTGTTATCTCAATTGCGATTTTTGTAATGATAACTACAGCTGTTATTATTTCAATGAGATCTAAGGTTGAAAAGGCCAGAAAACAACGAAGAGCAATTCAAAAGGTCTTTAATCAAATGATTCGCGCATTTGCAAAAATAATTGATAAGAAAGATGAGTATACTAGTGGACATTCTTTTAGAGTGGCAAATTATTCACGAAGATTAGCTCTAAAAATCGGCTATAGTACTGAAAAAGCAGAGAAGGTCTATAATGTAGCATTACTTCATGATATTGGAAAAATTTTAATTTCTAATGATCTTTTACATAAAAAGGATGTGCTTAATGAAGATGAATATAATCAGGTTAAGAAACATCCTGAATATGGAAAAGAAATTCTAAAGGAAATCGACTTGATCCCTGAGATTTCCTATGGTGCCGGTTATCATCATGAACGTTTCGATGGTAAGGGATATCCAGAGGGATTAGAGGGAAATGAGATTCCTGAGATTGCTCAGATTATTTCTGTGGCAGATGCCTTTGATGCCATGTATTCTACAAGACCATATAGAAAGAAAATGGACTTAGATGAGTGTTTAAATGAAATCAAGAATGGCGCAGGAAGTCAGTTTAATCCTGACTTTGCACAGGCTTTTGTCGAACTTATAAAAGAAGGCAAGCTTGAAAAGGTAGAGGAAGAAAACAATGACATATTGTGGTGGTAATTATATAACTTTTTAGTGGTGGAATTTAGGACATAACAAATTTTGTTATGTCCTTTTTTAAAATCTTAATATATTTCACCTAAATACTTTTATTAGTTTACAAAAATTTTACTTGTTGGCTCGTTTTTATCATGTTATTATAAGGAAGCTGACAAAAATGGGAAATATAAAAACTAAATAAGGAGTATACAATGAAGAGAAAGATTTTGGCAGGTGTGATGGCATTTTTACTTATCTTTAGCACCCTAAGTCAGGATTTAATCGCCTTTGCTGATACTAATTCAAATTCAAGTGATTTAGTAACGGTAACAGTTACTAATGCTCAAACAGATGAGGCTTTGGCTGATGGAACTATTTCTAAGTCAACTCAGTTTAAAGCTAGTTATAAATTTAAGGATGTGGCAATTAATACCACAGATGATGGAGCAATACAGCAGTGGCAAACTTTGGAACTTCCAAGTATAACTGGAATTTCACAGTTTAATTTATCCGCACAAACTATAAAGGTTTATGACACTACAAACACTATTGAATTTGGTGAAGTAGTTATTACACCTGATATAGAAAATGATTTAGCTACTGTAGAGTTTACTTTAACCTCAGACCAGGCAGGAACTCTAAGTAATGCTTATTTCGACATTATTTTAGCCCTAAATGAGACATTAACAACAAAGAAAAGAGAGATAACATTTCCAGACGGAAGCGTTTACACCTTTACTATTAAAGAATATGTAACAACACCTCCTAGTTTATCTATCGAAGCTACAAAAAAAGATGACACAACGGTTTCTTGGGAAGTGAATATTACTAATGCCGAGACACCTACTGAATATGAAAATGGTTACACATTATCAATAGAACTTTCAGACGATGAATCTTACGTTTCAGACAGTTTTAAAATAAATCAAGAGAGTCAAATAGCAACATATGACGAGTCTAACAGAACATTAACATTCTCAATTGATAGCCCTACTACAGATTCAAATGCAAAAACTCAAATTACTTATGATACAACGACTGCATTTTCATTAGAAGAATCAGACATTACAAACAATGTAACAGAGATGGAAGTAGTATTAACAGATAATGCCAACTTAATTGATAACAGCGTTAATTCTTACATTTATAGCAAGCCAGTTTCTGACACAGAGACACTTACAAAGTCCGTTAAACAGTGGCTTAATAAGGAAGTTACAGGAAGTGTAACTACAGATGGAATTATTAATTGGAAGATTACTGTTAACAACAATGGTTATTCGTTAAAAAATGTAACACTATATGATTTATTTGCAGGTGACGGGGCAAATATGACACTAGTAGACGGAGTTGTAAATGTTAATACTACCAATAACACAACAGGTGAAACAACAACTTCAAGTCTTAGTGCTACTCTAAATGAGAACAGTTCAAGTGACTATACATGGTCTGCTCTTCTTGGCAATATGACAGGAGACACAACAATCGTAATAAGCTATTCAACACAGATTACTAATTATGCAGATTACCTAAAACAAAATCATAGCTCTAATCCTAAAAATGATGCATGGATAACATATGAGTATGCTTTTGCTGGTAATGGAACATCAGAATTTAGGGGACCAAGTGTTACTAAGGAAGCTTCTGTTAACTTAAGTTCAGGTATTGAGATTAGAGGCGTAAGCTACGATCCATCAACACATGAACTTACATGGAAGGTCTTAGTAAATCAGGGTTATCAGCCAGTTACAAAGGTTAAGATTACTGATTTAATTCCAAGTGAACAGACATATGTGGATTCTTCTATAAGCGAGGTAAGTTTAATAAATAGTAGTGGAAAGACGGTATCTTCATTATCAGTAACTCCAATAGAGGATTCAAGCGATAATAATAACATTTTAATAGACCTTGGCAGCTTAGTAGATTCAGAGGATAGCAGTAAGGGCTATGAAGCAGTTTTTACACTTAAAACTGTATTAACTGATGCTGCTGCCAGCACATGGACAAACAACAAGAGCACTACATTTTCAAATACAGTATCCCTTAAAATTGCTGAAAATGCATCAGCTCAGTCAAGTACTGCAAAGATTAGCTATACAAGTAATGTTTTAAAGACAAGCATAGATAATTACAGCTACAATGACCATACAGTAGACGTGACAGTAACTGTGGACACTAACAAGATGGATATGAAAAATGCAGTAGTTGTAGATAGTTTAAACTACAACGACTACAAGTTTGAAATCGTAGATGACAAAGTTTATGTAAATGGTACTGAAACAGTGCATAGCCTTAATGGTGAGGGAAATCTAGTAGTTTCTCTTGGAAATATCTCAAAGGATGAGGGAGATTCAAGCATTAAGACTATTAGCTTTAAGGCCAAGGTAAATAGTGATAATTACAAGACTATTAATAATGGAACTTTTAGCATTTACAATACTGCTAAGCTTACAACTGATGACATTACAAACCATACTAATTTGAATGCAGTTGAGGTAACATCAGGAAAGATTACAATTACAAACTCTATTATTAAGAAGGAAGGCCAGGCGGATAGTAGTACGGGTCAGGCTGATTACACAGTTTACATTAATAGAGCAAGACTTGATTTAACTAACAATTTCACAGTAAGAGATACACTTGGTAGCTCATTGGAACTTGATCAATTATCAATAAAACTTTACCAGTGTGAAATTGATGATGATGGAAATATTATAGCAGCGACTTTAGTGGAGTCATCTGAATACACAGTTTCTGTGGATATTAATAGTGAGAACAAGACAGTAATGGATGTTACATTACCAGAAACAAACTATGTTTATAAACTTACTTATAGCGCACAGTTAGTAGATGTAACCCTTAAAGATTGTTCTAATAATATAAGTATTGTCTATAAGGATTCTACAACATTTGCAAGTTCAAGCCAAAATTTAAAGACATCCTTTAAGGCTGGTGCTGAATTTACAAGCGCTGCTTACCTTTACATTCATGCGGTTGATTCTAAAGGTGCTGACATTTCTGGCGTTAGCTATGCTGTAATTGATCCTGATACTAACGAGAAAGTTTTAGAACTTACAACTAAGAAAGATGGTGTGGCAACAGCGATTTCTACAAAACTTACTGAAGGCAAGACATATAGAGTAGAAGAATTTGAAACGCCTGATACATATAAGGGAGTTGAAAGTCAGGACACACAAGCAATTGGTCTTGGAAAGTCTAATGCTCAGACCCTTACCTTTACACATGAGAAGCTTTCAAAAACAATTGAAATCTATAATAGAGCAAATACTGAAAATGGTGAATTGCTTCCTAATACAAGTTTAGTTTTAACAGAAGATGGAAGTGAGGTTGTTAGGTGGAACTCAACAGATGCTAATGCTTATGAAGCAACAATTTACTTAGATAGCAATTATGTTTTAACAGCTACAGCTCCATCAGATTATACATCTGGAGAGGCTATTAGCTTTAAGCTTGATCAGGATGCTACAACAGGCGAACTTAAACTTACACAGCTCGTGGATGGTTCTTATGTAAATGTAGATGCCATTAACATGGTAAACGTTGCAAAGGATAGACTACCCCTTAGCATAAGTAAGATATCAGATAGTCAAGCAACAGAAATTGAGGGAGCAACTCTTGCAATCTCAACTGCTTCTGAATTAACAGAGGATAGCTTAGTAGAAAGATGGACAACAAATGGCGCAGCTCACAAGACTTCTCTTGCTGAGGGCGAGTACTACTTAATTGAAGAGAGCGCACCAGTAGGTTTTGAAGTTGCCGACACAATAAAGTTTAAGATCGATGAAGATTTAAAGCTTTATATAGCCGATGAAAATGGTGACTATACACCTGTGGAAATAACTGCATCGACTGGTTCAGACTCTGCAGATTCAGACGAAACTTCAAGCGCAAGTCTTACAATCTCTATGATTGATAAGCACAGCACTAGCGAAACAGCAAGATTTACACTAAGCCCAAGTACACTAGGGTTATCTGATGATACATTTTCAGCTTTAAGCTTTGTAGTAAAGACATATACAGCTGGTGATTTAGATAGTCAAACATCAGAGTTAATAACAGTTGAGCCTGTGGCAGCAGATGAAGATAGTCTTGAATATAGTTATGAACTAAATTATCAGGATGAGTACATTTTATTGACACAAAACACAATTGATGGCTACGAAGCAATTCCTGCAATTAGCTTTAAAATTGTGGGAAAGCTAGATGAAAATGGAAAAACTGTGGATACATTACTTTTATATTCTTCCACAACAAATTCTTTTGTGACTGCGACTATAGATAATCTAGCAAGTCTTGTTACTCTTACAAAGATAGAAGTGGCAGGAGATATTGATAATAATAAAATTGATGAGACACACAGCTATCACTTTGATATAATGAATTTAGAAGTTGCTAAGTCTGAAGATAAATATTATGGGGATTTTCGTGCAGATGAGACAGATGCTAACAAAACAGATTTAAAGTCAGATAGACTTAGACAAACAGGTGGATTTATTGGAACAGTTTGGTCTTATCTTACTTCTTTAGGACTAGTTTTAATTGGATTTGTGATGATTTTTAAGAAAAAGGAAAAGACTAAGCAGGATTAATAGAGCTAGTGATAATAATAGGTTGATTATATGACTAAGAAAACTCTTGTTATAAAAATACTTGCTTTAATATTTATTATTGTAGGATTGGGGCTTTTTATAGCCTCTGTCCTGTTAAATCTTAGGCAGTATAAACAGGCTAATAAAACGTTAGTGGAATTTGAAAATAGCAAAGAGGCTATTGAAAATGACAGCAGTTTGCAAAAAGCCTATGAAGAGAAGGAAGAAAATCAGGATTATGAAGATGGCGATTTGCTATACATTTTAAAAATCCCTTCTATAGATTCAGAGAATCCAGTAAGAGAAGGGGTTGAAGCTGACGTCTTAGCTGACTCCTTAGGTCATGATCCTTCGACAGCTTATGCAGGCAATCAAGGTAATTGCGTGATTGCAGGTCATAGAAATTATAGCTTTGGAAAATATTTTAATAGACTTAATGAGGTCCAGATTGGCGATGAAATTTATCTAGAAACTATGACGGATGAGTATCGCTATGAAGTTACCGAAATTAAGGTAGTCGAGCCAACGGATACCTATATCTTGGATAATATAGGAGATAAGGAAACATTAACGCTTTATACTTGTACACCAATTTATATCGCAACTCATAGATTAGTTATTATTGCAACTAGGGTTTATAATTAACTAAGGTAAAAAAATATATAAAGCCTCAAATCTTATAAAAAGATTTGAGGCTTTTCTATTATATTTATGATAAACTACAGTTGTATTGCATGTTAGAAAATAGAAATATAAATTTATGTGGGAATAATATGTCAGTATTAGATTTTGGGAGGAGTGGTATTATGGATAATGATAAACAGTATCTTAAAATACTTTCAAAACAGTTTACTAATGTTGCAATGACTGCAACAGAAATTATTAATTTACAATCAATTCTTAGTTTACCTAAAGGAACAGAGCATTTTCTTTCAGATATTCATGGAGAACATGAGCAATTTGCCCATGTATTAAAAAATGGATCAGGTGCTGTGAAACGAAAGATAGACGATGAATTTGGAAACATTTTATCAGAAAAAGAGAAGAGAGATTTAGCCACTTTGATTTACTATCCGGAGGAGAGGATTAGTTTGATTCAAAGAAAAAAGATGGTTAACTCTATGGATGACTGGTATCTTGTAATGATTAATAGACTTATTAGAGTTTGCAAGTCCTCAGCAAGTAAGTATACTCGTTCTAAAGTTAGAAAGGCCCTTCCAAAGGATTTTGCTTATGTAATAGAAGAACTTATAACAGGACGTAGAGACCTAGGAGATCAGGAGGCCTATTATAATGAAATAATTCATACCGTAATTCGTCTTGGAAAAGCACCAGATTTAATTATTGCGTTATCTAAGACCATCAGCCGTTTTGTAATTGATCATCTTCATATTGTAGGAGATATTTATGATAGAGGGCCGGGGCCACACATTTGCATGGATACACTTATGAACTATCATAGTGTGGATATCCAGTGGGGTAATCATGATATAGTGTGGATGGGTGCAGCTACAGGTCAACTTGCCTGTATAGCAACAGTACTGCGATTTTCTGCAAGATATGGTAATCTAGATATTTTAGAAGATGGTTATGGAATTAATCTCTTACCTTTATTTAAGTTTGCTATTGATACTTATAAGGATGATCCTTGTGATTGTTTTAGACTTCATTATCGCGAAGGAGAATATGACTTAGCAAACGCACAAATGGATAGAAAGATGCATAAAGCTATTGCTATTATTCAGTTTAAGCTTGAAGGTCAGATGATTAAGAAACATCCAGAATTTAGAATGGAAGATAGACTTTTACTTGATAAGATTAATATTGAAAAGGGAACTGTTACTATAGAAGGAAAGGAATATCAATTAAAGGATAGTAACTTCCCTACTCTTGATCCTGATGATCCATATAAATTATCAGTTAGAGAAGAAGAGGTTATGGAAAAATTAAAAGCGGCCTTTATTAATTGTGATAAGCTTCAGGAACATGTTCGCTTCCTATATAGAAAAGGCAGTCTTTATAAGGTTTATAATAATAACTTACTTTATCATGGTTGTGTTCCACTAAATGATAAGGGAAAGTTCTTAGAGGTTGAACTTTGTGGACATAAATATAGGGGTAAAGCTCTTTATGACGAACTTGAAAAATGGTTAAGAAAGGGCTACTATGCCATAGATCCTGAGGAAAAGCAGATTGGTATGGATATGCTATGGTATACTTGGTGTCACAAGAATTCTCCTGTATTTGGTAAGGATAAGATGGCCACTTTTGAGAGATATTTTATAGAGGATAAGGAGACTCATCTTGAATTAAAGAATCCATATTATACATGGTATGATAAGGATGAGACAGTTACTATGATTCTTAATGAATTTGGCTTAAATTCTTCAGAGAGTCGTATAATTAATGGACATGTACCAGTAGAGACCAAGAAGGGAGAATTACCAATTAAATGTGGAGGTAGACTTCTTGTAATAGATGGTGGCTTTTCTAAAGCTTATCAACCTAAAACTGGAATTGCAGGTTATACTTTAACTTATAATTCTTATGGTTTCTTGCTTGCAGCTCACGAACCTTTCGAATCCGTAGAGAAGGCTGTAGAAACTGGTAGTGATATTCATTCAGAAACAGTACTTGTGCAGCATGTAGAACGTAGAAAAACAGTGGCAGATACAGATACAGGTAAAGAGATAAAAGAAACAATTGAAGAATTAGAGGAACTACTAAGAGCCTATAGAAAAGGCGAGTTAGTAGAAAAAGAGTAGGAAGGAACCGCAGGCCAGAGGCCTGCGGTTCTTTTTTGTAGCTGTCTGGGAATTTGTAATAGTAATAAAATTAGAACTTTACAAATAAGCGAGTTTAATGTATAGTTTGTACTGTTTGTAACACTATAATGATAAAAAACTTGTGGGGCAAGTCCTGAAATAAGAATAAGGAACGCGAAATCTCTGAAAAATCGACTAAACAGTGGGATATTCAGAGAAATTTAGAATCACGAAAGAATAAGTAACGCGAAATCTCTGAAAAATCGACTAAACAGTGGGATATTCAGAGAAATTTAGAATCACGAAAGAATAAGTAACGCGAAATCTCTGAAAAATCGACTAAATGGTGGAATATTCAGAGAAATCAAGAGTCGTAAAAAAATAAGGAATGGAAAATCTCTGAAAAATCGACTAAATAGTGGAATATTCAGAGAATTCTTGATCCTTAAAAATCTAAGAGCCCGAAAATCTCTGAAAAGTAAGCAAAAAAGTCAAATATTCAGAGAATTCCCGATCCTTAAAAATCTAAGAGCCCGAAAATCTCTGAAAAATAAGTAAAAAAGTGCTATATTCAGAGAATTCTCAATCCTTATAGAAAAATTCGCCGGAAATCAGTAGAAATTAGTTTGTTGTAGCCTCTCGGACTGCTAAAACCCCCGGGAAATTCAGCACCTTACGGAGGTTCCCCCTCCAGGACCAAGGACCACTACCACCACAAAAGAAAGGAGCCACATGGCAAAGAAACGTAAAGTTAACAAAGACCTAGACCACATCTATAATTACAAGAATGAATTAACTGAGCAACTTAGTGATATTACTAGATTGTTGAAGGAATCCAATAAAAGTATTGCTAGATATAAAGATAAAGATGATAAGAATCTATGTGTATATAGCTCTACAATAAAAGGAAAAGAGAATTATTACATATATGATAAGAGAACAAAAAAGAAAAGCTACGTAAAAAGAGAAGATGAGAAGAATCTTAAGAAGTATATTCAAAGAGATTATGATTTAGCTGTTAATGATAAGCTAAAAAAGATACAGAATAGCTTATTAAGATTACTAAAGATCTATGATATTGAAGAAATCTATAATACATATGAAGGCTTAAAGAAAAGTAAAAAGGAAATGGTTGTACCTATAATAAAGTCAAAAGAAGAATATATAGAGGAATGGTACAAATTACATCCAGCCATGCAAAATACATATCCACAAGATGGACAGTATAAGACAAATAATAATGAGTACGTAAGATCAAAGTCAGAGAAGATAATAGCTGATTTACTTTTTAAATATAATATTCCATATGCATACGAACCTCGTCTAGAACTATCTAATTTTTCAACAGTTTATCCCGATTTTGCGGCATTAAATCTAAGAACAGGCCATACTTATTACTGGGAGCATTTAGGTCTTATTTCAGAATATGATTATGCCACTAAGAATTTTTCCAAGATACAAGACTATATAGGAAACGGCTTATTTCCAGGTAAGGATTTAATTCTTAGTATGGAATCAGAAGGTGTAAATCTTGACGTTAAGACAGTTGAGAGAATGATAGAAAGCTATTTATTATAAAACTAAACAAATCTAAGATGCTCAAGACTTGTAATGATAAGTTAATTTCAAGCAGGAGGAATTATGAGATCATTATCAAATTCGCAAAAAAGAATTAGTTATCTATTAAAGATAATTGTTTTTGTATCAGCAGTAGATTTCTTTGTTGTAAGTCATGTTGGAAGTTTGAAGAAAAAAGACGTGATTTATGTTATTATTCCACCAATTCTCTATGCAATTTATGCAGGCATTGGATATGTTAAGGGTTGGCAGTTTGCTGAAGGAATTAACTATCCTTATTTTTTCTTAAATTGGGGAAGTAAGGCAGGAGCATTTGGATTTACTAATGAGTTACCATTTATGGGTAGTGCTTGGTGGATATTAGTATTATTTGTATTCTTGATTTTAGTAGCATTATGTTATTTAGCAATAACTAATTTAATAAGAAGAAAGCTTGATCGTAGAGCAACTAATACTAAGTTTTAAAGATTGAAATACAAATGTGTTCCTAGTAAAGAAAAATTTAGCTTGTTTTTTTATACGTGTATATAAAGTACTACTTTACTTTATATACTTAAAGTCTTACAATAAAGTTAGATAGAAGCATTGTTAAGTAATAAACAATGTCGGGGCGTGAGAAAATATTTTTAAATGAGGCTGTACTATGAAAAAAGAGAGGAAAGAAAGAATTAAAAGAATACTTCATAGTAAAGCATTTATTTTATGTTTCACATTTCTTTTTTTAATTCTAGGTGTAATGAGTATAGCTTGGTATTATGGAAAATATAAACCATTTCATAAGTATTATGTTAAGACAGAAAATAGTGTATATTGTACAGGCAAAAAAGGTGAAGCAGATATAAAGAATATTGCTGTTTGGGATAATGATAAATTTACTTTAAGTGTAAGTATGCCAGCATTATGGTTGTGGGATGATGGAAACTTGGCGATTACATCACCAATGGAATTAGTTGGACCAGATCCAGAAAATCCTGGGAAGATGATGTATGTTATGGGAGATCATAGTTTAATAATTTGGCTAGAAGATTTTACAGGAAATATAAAGGAACTTGGGGTAATACTAGATGGCAGACAAATATATCTAGAAGATAGTAGAACAGCAAGATATGAAGAATATCAATCTTATGTAGATGAAAATACAGACAAAATAGATATATTATTTAGAAAGGCGGAAGACTTATGGGGATTAGAGATGCCTTGGAAAGAATAGTAAATATTATTTTGATTTTTATGATAGTTTGTTTGGGATTTGTTATGAGATGCGAATTGTTTCATATAACAATTTATGATTCTATATATAGCAAATTTGGAAGAATGAAAATTGACTTTAATGAAGATCAATTAAGCGAACTAAAGCAAGATTTGATTAGTCTATCAAATGAGGGAAATTGGATTTGTTATCCCGTCTTTGAAAAAGAAAGCGAATTGGAGACTAAGCTTTCAATCTATGTTAATTCAGATGAAGCAAAAAATTATTTTATAAAGAAAACCGCCTTAAAAGAAAGAAAATATAAGTCATTGTTAAATGGGAATTTGTCCATTATTTACAAAAATATAGATGAGCTATCTATAGACGAAATTAGTTCAAACAATAGTTTTCTTATCTTAAATAACAGCAAAGAAACGAAAAATATTTTATCGGAAAAATATGAAACAATAAGCCAAGGTAAAAGTCTAATTAATGAAAATGATATGATAATAATTGTTTGGACTTTAATTGGTATTATGATTTTAATAATAAGTTTAATTACAGTTTTTAGAAGAAAGAAAAGCATTATTTTACGTGCAGTTTATGGTGAGAATTTAAAGGAAATAGTTATTAAGTCTTTTTTGTTGGATTTAATAATATATGAATTGATTTACATTGTAGCAAAATTATTTGTGTTTAATTTTATATCAGGTGATTACAGGGCAATATTAGCTTTTTGTATCTATCAAATATGTGTTATATTAGCAGCTTTATGCAATTTCCTTTTGTTAAAAATGAATATTAAAGCAGTGTTTTCTAATATAAATGACAATAAAAATGCACTTATGTTTTTATATTTCATAAAATTGTTAGCATTTTCCTTAGTAGTTTTTAGTCTTGCAACAAACATTTCATCAATTGGTAAAAATACATTTAAAACTGCACAAAAGAAGCAGATAGAAACCATAAAAGATGATGTTTTCATTACAGATACATCACTTAATTTTATTGATTATGCTGTATGGGATGTGTTAAATGAGTCTGATTTAAACATAAAATTATGTATGAAAATAAATGATGGGAAATACCCATATATTATTGTAAATGAATCTGCAATAGATTTGTTGCCAGATAGTATAAAGCAACTAATAAGTGAAAATCAAAATGAGGAATCGGATTGTTTGATTATTCATAGTAAAAAAAAGACAATTTTCATGCCTGAAGTTGAAGGAATTATGTCCATGAACGAATTGGATGATTTAAGTTTAGAGGAGCTAGAATATAGCAAAAATATATCCATGCTTTGTATTGGCAACAGCCAATATAATCGTTTTGAAAATGTGTCTAATCCTACAATTATATATTTAAAGGGAAGTGTTGATATTCCTAAGCAAATGTATGCTGCTAATAGGACTGTAATTTATGGACATTCAAAAGAAGAGATAGAAAATCTTTTAGAGGGTAGCCAGTATAAAGACAGCTTAATTATATCTAAGGTAGAGGATATTTACGATTATCAGATGAGCTTTATAAAGCGATTGGTTTCATTTTTAGCATCACTATGTGTGCTTGTAATCATTTTGGAATTGGTAATGATTATTCAAATGCTAGGCCTTGAATTTAGAGAATACGCAATGGAGCACGCAGTAAAAGAAATGCTTGGTTTAAGTTTCTTTGAAAGAAATAAATATCTGCTTTTAAAGATGAATATTGGAAATGTTTTGGCGATATTGGTGGCTATAGGAATAGGAGTTGCTACAGGAATTTTTAGTATAATTACGACAATTATTATAGGCCTTATATTAGATATTATTGAAAATGTAATCATTGCTTTATTTATTATAAGGCAGGAGAAAATATCTATGGTAAAGACTTTGAAAGGGGGATGCTTGTGATTAAAATAGAAAACTTATCTAAGTCTTTTGGAGAAAAAAAGCTTTTTGAAGGTTTAAATGAGATACTAGAGGATGGAAGTTTTATAGTGGTTTCAGGTAAAAGTGGTTGTGGTAAGTCTACATTTTTAAATATTCTTGGAAATCTTGAAAAATATGACACTGGACGAATACTAATAGATGATGTAGAAATTGAAAAAATTGGACATGCCCAATATTTAAGAGACTACGTAAGCTTCCTTTTTCAAAACTTTGCCTTAATAGAAAATAAGACCGTTAAGCAAAATCTTAGCATTATAAAAAAGAAAAACAGGTCTGGTATAAGTATTAAAGAAGCATTAGAAAGAGTAGGTATGCTCGATAAGTTAAATACTAAAGTTTATAAGCTATCAGGCGGTGAGCAGCAAAGAGTAGCTCTTGCCAGGGTCTTATTAAAGAAAAGTAAAATA
>NZ_JAEEVD010000075.1:0-8550 GCF_016290755.1 Lachnospira sp. | reverse complement strand
TGCAGCCAAAGATATTGAAGTAACCCCAGATAATGTCTCTCTAACAAGAGAAATGATCCTAAAGTTTAGAGACGATGTTCTAAACAATTAGGACCATTTGCATAATCTGTATTATTTATTATTTTGAAAATGTATCTCTTATTTTTCTTTTAAGTAAATATCAAGGTCAACATCGCCGTCAATGCCGTCAACGCTACCAGATTGGCTGTATTGCCACATTGTAAATATATAAGGATAGTAAGGAGTTGTATCGTAGTTTGCAAACCACTTATCATAATCCTCTAATTCTTCTAGATTTACATTGGCGATGAAACCCTTGAGGTTTGAGTAAATCATTACATCATAACCTGCATCTTCAATAGTTTCACAAAATGTCTTAACGATTTCAGTTAATTCTTCAACGGATAAACTCTCCTGTCTTGAAGTTCCAGAAACAATTTCCTCTACATCCACAACAACTGGATAAGTAATGTTGTAAGGTTTAATTGCATCAAGAACAAATTGAGCTTCTTCTTTGGCCTCAGCAGTGCTTATAGCAGAGGTAAAGAAATAAACTCCCACATCTAAATCATTTTTAAGAGCATCACTTACATAAGTCTCAAAATTAGCATCGGCAGTAACCACGCCACCACCATAAGTTCTATAACCAACTCTTAACATGCAGTAGTCAAAACCTGCATTTTTAACCTTACTAAAATCAACATTCCCCTGATAAACGGAAAGATCTACACCAGCAACAGACTCATACTTGTCATCCTCATAGCTGTAGTAGCCTGTCTTATCATCAATGCTAATCTTGTCATTATCAATGATTGACTTAGCCAAATTATTATTAATTTCTGCGAAATTGTAGCGGTTGTTACTTAAATAGACCACATTCTTTGTAAAAATGGACTTTAAAATTTGGCTTGTGGAATAACCATCATTGTAGCTTTCCTTGATTTCCTCAAGCAATTCCTCCCTGCCATCTGTTTTAATTTCATTTTCCTTATCCTTGCTTAGCTTTGTTGTAAAAACATTAATTCCTGAAAGCTGCAATCTAACTAGAATAGCCACTAGGACAAGTATTACAGCCACTAAACTAGCAATAAGGGCAATAATCTTTTTACTGTTCTTAATCATAAACTCTCCAATTCTGATAAAAATTATATATGATTACTATAACACAATAATGGAAACTTGTCTTTTTTAAAAATTTTTCTTGTAATGAAAATCTAGTGATTAGGCGGCTTTTAATGCCTTATCTGGATATATATTAAAAATTTATAGTTGACATAAAGAGAAACAGAAGGTATATTGTCATAGCACTGCCAGCTAGGAGGTAAATATTTTAATATATTTTTTAGCGGCTTTAATTCTAACAATCATATCTGTTTATTATGATTATTCATCATTTAAGATTCCCAATTTTTTAAACTTAATAGGATTTATTACCGGCACGGTTTTTGTGTTATTCGGTAAAATTTTTACAAAAGAGGAAAATACAATTAATCACTTTATCTTTGCGTTCGCAATATTTTTCCTAACATACATTATTTATATGATTGGCGGAATTGGAGCAGGAGACGTGAAACTTTATACAAATTTAGCGCTATTACTTGGCCCACTAATCTTTAAACTATTCGTGCTATCCATGATTTTCAATCTCATAATCGGAGCCATAGAAGTTCTTATGAAAAAAAGCATAACAGTTAGCAGTGCTTATGGCTTTAAACTACACAGGATTCACTTTAGTTACGGGATTTTACTGGCCCTAATAGTCTGCCTAATAATTAGTTTTTAACTTAAGATTATTCAAAAGAAAGAGGTATGAAAATGCGAAATACATGTGTAATTTATGATTCCGACGAGAATTATGCCAAGCGTTTAATGGGAGCTATAAATGAGGATAACGAAGTTCCCTATAACGCAAGAATTTTTACAAAGCAGGAAGAACTACAGGATTATTTAGAAGATGAAAAGCCTGAGGTTTTAATGCTTAATGAAGAACTCTACGAATATTACTGCGAGTCTGATAAGGCTGATAAATACGTGGTTTTATGCGAAGAGGAGATTGATAATAAGCCAGAGGATAATAAGGATTTAGAAAATGTATCTATGGTTTGTAAGTATCAACCATCAAAAGAACTGCTCTCAAAACTTTCAAAGGGCAAGAGAAAAAATCACACAAGTCTATCTAGTAAAATTATTGGTGTCATGGGAGTTAACTCAAGTAAGCGTACTGTTCTTTCTCTTAGTCTTGCAAAAGAATTTGCAAAAAAAGGACATACACTTTTTATTAGTTTAGAAGAGTTTGCAGGTTTAGAAAACATTTTACCAAGACGCTCTAGTAAGACCTTGTCAGATGCTCTTTATGCTTTTAAGCAAAACAAGATGCAGTATCATAAAAAAATCGAAGAGTGCATATCCACAATTGAAAACTTTGATTACATTCCATCAGTGGTTTGTGCTGAGGACATTTCCTATATTGCAGTAGAGGACTTAGTTACCTTTATTCAGCTTGTGGGGGTAAGTCTTTCCTACGATTACGTCATTGTAGATATTGGAAATGGCATTAACAATCCTTGGAATTTGTACGGAGCCTGCAATAGACTTTTTATGCCAAAGTCTACAGATTATTTTGATAAGGCAAGAGAGTGTTCCATGGTTTCCTACATGAATGAAAGTGGCATGGAAAAGCTGCTAGATGAAATTCGAGAAATCGATGTGGATTTAACAGAAGAATGTATGAACGAAAAGATTCTTAGTCGCATTGAATACAGTAGATCCTTTGAAGGACTTAAAGAGGTTATAGATGTTGACTAATAAAGAGGAAATCTTCAACGAACTAAAGAGAAGCATATATAGCGAACTTGATATAACAAGGGAGCTAGAAGAAAACTATATCTACGATCTAATTGATAGGAAAATCGAAAACTACAGTCAGAATAAAATCATCCCCCTAACACTAAAAGAAAGCCTAAAGCAAAGACTATTTAATTCCATAAGAAAGCTAGATATCCTACAGGAACTTCTTGATGATGACAGCATTACAGAGATTATGATTAACGGATATCGTAATATTTTTATTGAAAAAAAGGGACAAATAATTAGATATAAGGGACAGTTTGAAAGTGATGAAAAACTAGCAGACATTGCACAAAAAATTGCGGCAATGTCCAATAGAATTGTAAATGAAAGCTCTCCCATAGTAGATACAAGACTAGAGGATGGTTCAAGAGTAAATATAGTCCTGCCACCAGTTGCCCTTAACGGTCCTGTAATTACAATTAGAAAATTCTATGAAAGTCCCTTAAGTCTTGAGAAATTAATCGAGATAAACTCTATAACAAAAGAAGCAGCTATCTTTTTAGAAAATGCTGTAAAATCTAGATTAAATATCTTTGTCAGTGGGGGCACAGGTAGTGGAAAGACTACATTTTTAAATGCCCTATCAAACTTTATCCCAGAAGATGAAAGAGTAATAACAATTGAAGATTCCGCAGAATTACAGCTAACAAGGGTAAAAAATTTAGTAAGGCTTGAGGCTAGAAACGCCAACATCGAAGGGAAGAATGCCATAAGCATTAGAGATCTAATTAAGTCCTCCCTTCGAATGCGACCAGATAGAATTGTAGTTGGCGAGTGCAGAGGCGGCGAGGCCCTAGATATGTTAACTAGTATGAACACTGGCCACGACGGTTCTCTATCCACAGGTCATAGTAACTCTAGCGAAGATATGTTAAGTCGACTTGAAACCATGGTTTTAATGAGCGGAATTGAAATGCCACTGGATGCCATAAGGCAGCAAATCGCCTCGGCCATTGACCTAATAGTTCATTTAAAGAGGATGCGAGATAAAACAAGAAAAGTGGTGGAAATAACAGAGGTTTTAAATTATGAAGATGGAACTATCAAACTTAATCCCATATTTTTATTCAAGGAAGAAGGGGAGGACGAAGAAGGTAAGATTCTTGGAAGCCTTCAAAGAACAAATAACAAACTTATGGCTAAAAAATCTAGACAAGTCAGAAATTGATGCCTTGATGCTAGTTAAGGTCCTAGCCACAATCCTAATAATTTCCCTTGCCTTTTATGGAAGTCTTATTTTTTCAATTTTCCTAATTCCCTTAGGCATTTATCTATTAAAGGAAGAAATTAAAATCAAGAAAGAATCAAGAAATAATGCCTATTTAGGAAAGTTTAAGGAGGCATTACTTTCTATAAGTTTTGCCCTTGATGTAGGTTACTCCATTGAGAATGCCTTTCGTGAGGCCCTTGTGGAGCTAGAGAAAACATTTGGCAAGGAAGATGAGATTAGCCGAGACTTTTACAATATCGTTAGACGCCTTGATAGGAATGAAAATATAGAAGATTTGTTATCAGACTTTGCCAGCAAACAGAAAAGTGAAGACATAAATTATTTCGTAGAAGTCTTTAGATACGCTAAAAGAACCGGCGGCAATTTAATTGAAATCATTAAAAACACCACAAAGCAAATCAGCGAAAAGTGGGCGGTGGCAAATGAAATCAAAACCCAGATTAGTGCTAAGAAGATGGAACAAAGAATCATGAGTTACATTCCTATTGTGATTATATTTTACTTAAAACTAACCACTAGAGGCTATCTTGACTGCCTATACTTTAATCCCCTAGGCATAATCATAATGACCATCTGCCTAGTGATTTATGGCATCTCAGTAAAAGTATCAAAAAGAATTATGGACATTGAAATCTAGAAAGGAGGCAAACTAGCATGAAATTAAAAACTGAAGCAAAACGTATTTTTGAAAAAATACGACATAAAATAAAGCTTAACAAGAGCTATAAAACAGCCCTCCTTATTTTTCTAGCTTTCCTAATGCTGGCTATTTTTAAAGGCATAGCCAATTCTTCAAGCACAAAGATTTCTGATAATAGCCTAAAAAGACCGGCGCCTGGGTCAGATGCAAGACAGGAGACGGTAGATGTCTATGATAAGTCAGGCAAGTTAATTACTAGCCTTGATTTAACTCTTGATCCAAGAAAGCTTAATGCTAGTGAGGTGGAGGAAAACTTTTTTAAGGCCTATGAAGAAATCGAAGAAAACATGCTTGCCACAAACGAGAGTCTTGATAAGGTTAAGTATAATCTAAAGCTGCAAACTAGCGCAGTTTCAGGCCTTGTTAATATCGACTGGTACTCTGATGACTTTAATATCATTAACTACAATGGCAAGGTCAGTAATGATGATTTTTTAGAAAATGAATCTAGACCGGTAGTCCTTCGCGCCGTCCTTTCCTATGACGAGTATAAGACAAGCCTAGAATACAGGATAACTGTAATAGCAAAGGATAAAAGTGAGTTATCCCTTGATAACTTAATTGCCAAGCGTATTGATAAGAATCTAGAGGAGTCTGTTAATGAAGATAAGTTTAGCCTGCCAGATAATATAGAGGGTAAGGAACTTATATATAGAATTCGTAGAGAAGAAACTTCCCCCTTTTACTACATTTTCCTAGGAATAATGCTAGCGGTTTTAATAATCTATAAGGATTACGCAAAGCTAAAAGAGGAGAAGGAAAATAGGATAAAGCAGATGAAATATGACTATTCAGAGCTGGTTTCAAAGCTTTGTCTTTTGCTTGGTTCTGGCATGACAATTCGAATGGCCTGGACTAAGATTGCTGCAGATTACAATAGGAATTTTAAAGAGGGGAGGGCCACTAGTCATGCTATTTATGAAGAAATGTATGAGACTAGTTGTAACATGCAGGCAGGAATTCCTGAAGCCACCTGTTATGAGGATTTTGCTAGACGAGTAAATATAAAAGAATATACAAAGTTTATTTCACTACTTGTTAGCAATTTAAAGAAGGGTAGTAAAGACCTGGTTTCTTTACTAGAAAATGAAACCCGTGAAGCTTTTGAGCTTCGAAAGCAAATGGCTCTTCAAAAAGGTGAAGAGGCCTCCACAAAGCTACTAATTCCAATGATCATGATGCTAGTAATTGTAATGATTATCATTATGTTTCCGGCAGTGACGTCTTTTGGAATTTAGATAGAAAATATTTTTACAAACGAAAGGAAAAGAAAAAATGAAAAGATTTAAGAATTTTTTAAAGGAAGAAGATGGAATGGGAGTTATTGAAGTTGTGCTAATTATCGTGGAGAAGTACTTTATCTCTTATTCATTATAGAATCTGTAGAAAGAATATATCTATATGTCTGTATCATATCCATCCTATCAATCAATATATCAGTATCAATAAGAAGGGGGTCTTTAATGTTTACGTATAAAGAGTTACATCTCATTGATAAAGGTTATTTCAAGGTACTTAGGTATCCTGTAGAGGATAACTTCATTGAGATTCAAAGTAAAAATACAAAGGATTCATGGATCATTCAAAAGAGGAATCCTGCTTATTCAGAATATCCCATCATCCTATATCATAAACATCCAGGTCAGAAATACTATCATAGGCATTGGCAGTGTTACAATGTATCACAATGCATCAGATCCATTAAATCCCATGATGAATATTCCCTTTTGAGGAAGTGGAATGAACGTTTTATTAGACGTCCTAAATATAAGTGTGTGTAGGACTCTTGTTTCTTAACTTCATGTTTTTGCTCCTTTATTAAAATGATAGTATATCAGCCATTACATCGCTGATATTTTCATCTGTAGCTGGTTCTGGGGTATCCCATGTTTCGGGACCGGAGGAAACACAAGAAGAAGGATTAGCCTCTGTAGTTCCCGAAACAATGGTGATGTTACCGCCAAGTCTAGCTACGATTTTGTCTGCTAGTTCATCAAGTGGCAGTTCGTTTGATGAATGGTTGTTATGACGCTCTGCAAGTTCATACAGAGCTGTCACAACCATTTCATTGGCACTGCTAAAGCCGTATTCGGCATAGTTAGAAATTGCCTTTATTGCCACCTGATCTTTGTGTGTGTCATAGAATCTGATGGTTTTGGCAAAGGATTTCATTACTTTAATCCTCCGTTTCGAATCTGGTAGCGAATAAGGTCTTCATAACCTTTCGCATTGATATGAACATCATCGATTACAGTAGCTTTTGGATATTTCTCAGCATCAAGGAAGTTCTTAATGATTGTAGAACCACCACCGATAAAGATAAGCTGAGTTGTATCAAGGTTGAACTGTAAAGCACGAAGCTGTCCCATAATGTCTTCCACATATGTTTTAAGGTCATTCTGAATGACTGTAAGATACTTAGGTGGAAGATCAACGCTTGAACCGGTAATCATTACATCCTTAAGTAAGATTTCATCTGCTTCACCGTTAAACTGCTCTCTTAGGTGTTCATTGATTTTGTGCATACATGTAATGGTTCCAAGAGAAAGGCTCTTGCAGTTACCAGCATCAGCTTTTCTCTCACGGATAGGCATGATATCAATCGTCCAACTTCCAATGTCGATAACAACAGCAAGTCTGCTGAATTTGTTGATATAATTGACGATTCCGGCATAGCCCTGTGGATATACATTTACACTTAAAAGGTTGATGCTATAGGTTACATCTTCATACTTGAAAACAAGTCTGCGATTGCGCTTGTAGTAATCAAGCATAGGTTCTTTTTCGGCTCCCATACGTGTAAGTGGTACACCTACACCAAGATGGATGTCAGCCTGAGTCATGCCCTGCATCTTAAGTTCTTCTGCGATAGCAGCTTCGGTAAGAACGAGCATGTCCTCATTGTTCATTTTAGATTCCTGAATGGTAATCTTAGGATTGCCAACTGAATAGAATCCCTCATTTGTTTCAACCACCATGCTTGAAATAGGTGGCTTTGTGGAATGCTTAATCACTCCACTAGAAAATACTTTGTGTGATGTCTTTGTGTTACCAAATCCAACGTCTACTCCAATAATTAATTCACTCATGTTTAATTCCTCTCTTTCTTATAAATTGTTAACTAGGTCAAATTCTGAAGAGCTTTTCTTTTTAAGCTCAGCAGTTAATGTTTCAATGTTCTTTTCTAAAGAAATAATCTTTAGCTTTAGTAACTCGTTTTCTCGTCTTGTAGCTTTTAGAAGAGACTCTTCTTTTCTGTTAATAAAGACTTTCCCGATTTGTAGGGAGATAGCATTTGTAAGTGCATCGTGAACATCTTTATTTTTGTAGAAGTAGTCCCTGGAAAAACCAGTGCGTCTTACGAGTTCTGCGACAGTGACTTTTTCGCCATCCTCAACCATTTCTGAAATTGTGGTAAGGGAAAGGTTTAGCATAGCTTCAGATCTGTCGTGATTGCTTTTTACCATGTTTGTGTAGTTTGCCATTAGTTCCAACCTCCTTTGTATTTATTAATGGTTTTGTCCTTCTCTTCTCTAAGTTTTTTAGTGCCCTCAGCAAGGACTTTGCTTGTCATTCTGCGGTAGTGCTTAACAGATGAAGTGTTGGCATGTCCAAGTAACTTGGCGATAATAGAATCATCAAGGCCCATATCACAAAGTCTTTTTCCATAAGTCTTTCTGAAAAGATGAGTACTTACAGTAAAGAGTTCTCCGTGGTCATCACGTAAGTCGTTTTCAATAATCATGCACTGTACTCGGTAATACATTGT
>NZ_JAEEVD010000074.1:0-8650 GCF_016290755.1 Lachnospira sp. | reverse complement strand
GATATATGTCTACCCAATAAAGCAACAGATCCAGACTTTAGCGAAGTAATTGAGGAAGCGAAAAAAGAGGGAGTAGAGATTCTTTATCTTAGATGTAGAGTAAAAGAAGATGAATTGTATATAGATGAATAATAACAAAACTAAAGAGAACTAGGATACATAATAAAAGATATGTAAAGATATGTGTAAAGAACCGGAATGTGAGGTAACGTCTTATATTCTGGTTCCTTTTTTCTTTGATAAAAATTATCATAAATACACAAAAATATTGACATAGTTTCCTTTAAATATTAAAATAACTTTCGTTAGTTATATCTAACCGGAACAAAATAACATCAGGAGGAAACTAAATGAAGGTTCTAAGAATTGTTGGAGCAGGATATGAGTTACCAACAAAAGAAGTAACCTCTGAGGAATTAGAGGCTATGATGGATTTTGACAAATTCAAAATTAGAAAGGGTATGTCAAAATTATTAAGTGGTGTAAATAAGCGAGGTTTTGCAAACGATAATGAAGATGCATCAGATTATGCTGTAAGAGCGTCAAGAAAGGCACTAGAAATGGCAAAGTTAAAGCCGGAAGATATTGATATGGTGCTATTTTGTGCAATTTCATCCGATTTTATGGAACCAGCAACAGCTATGAAAGTAAGAGAGGATTTGGGTTGTATTAATGCAAATTGTTATGATATAAAAAATGCCTGCAATGCTTTTTTAAGCGGATTAGAGATTGCTAATATGTATATTGAGACAGGTAGAGCTAAAAATATCTTAATATGCTCAGGAGAAATATTAAGTAGGTATTTAAAGATGCATTACGACGATCCTAAGGAGATAGCTAATGCTAATGCTACCTTTTCACTAGGCGATGCAGGTGGTGCAATAGTGGTTACAGCAGTAGAAGGTAGTAAAGAGGATTGCATGCAGAATGAATTTAGGACATCATCAGAATATTGGGATGATGGTGTTTTATGGGGAAGTGGAACACATTTTGCCCATGATCCTAGTAAGGCTTATTTTCAAAATGAGTCTAAAGAAATGATAAAGACAAATTTTAATAGAGCAATGAATTTTTATTCAGAAATGTTTAAAAAGTACGATATTAATTTCGACAAAATCGGACTTTTTATACCTCATCAAATAACTAAGTATTTGACATTAAAGACAGTAGAAATTCTAAATCTCCCATCGGATAAAACTGTTGATTTAGTTGAAAATCACGGAAATATTGGATGTGCATCGATTCCATTAGCTATAGCTAAATCCATTGAAGAGGGTAGGTTGGTTCTTGGTAGTAACAAGCCTATTGTTATCCTTGGTTTTGGTAATGGAATAAGTATGGCATTTTTTACATTAAAAATATAGGAGGAAAAAATGGAATTTGTTACAGAAAATGATGTCATAGATCTACTAAAAAGAAATTTCCCAGATTTAGAAAAGATACCAGTTTCAAAATCATTTACACAGAGTGGAATATTATCATCACTTGATTTGGTTAATTTGGTGTTTGAATTAGAAAATGAATTTAATGTTGAATTTGATTTGGAAAATATCGATTTAACTGAATTCGATTCACCATTGAAGATAGCAGAGACTATTAATAAGTTAAAGGGCTCGGATAATAACACTATAAGAAAATTAATAGACAGTATTTGTAGTGAAAAGAAAGATGAAATAGCATTAATTTTTGACGACTATAAGATAACATATGGTGAACTTTACAAAAATATAAAGACTCTATCTTTTGGTTTTATAAAAGATGGTGTAAATAAAGGTACCCATGTGGCTATTATCCTAGAAAACTGTATGGAATATATAATGTCATATTTTTCATTGTTTTATATTGGCGCCATACCTATTCCTATTAATACTAGATGGAATACTAATGAAGCAATTAGAGTAATAAAAGATAGTGATAGCTGTTATTTTATTTCAAAAGAACATCAGGGAAAACTAAAGTTTAAGGATATATATAATGCGCTCGTTGAGGATAATATAAAAATAAATAAAGTGTATTATTGCCAGGAAAACTTAGATGAAGAGATAAAGGAAATTAAGAAATTTTCTGATATTTATTCGGATAAAGAAGAGAAACTTAACAATATAACAGGCGAAGATATTGCGATGATATCGTATACATCTGGAACAACAGGAGTACCAAAGGGAGTCGTACTAAAAAATAATAGCGTAACAAATATCTCTTTATATACCGCAAAGGTTTGGACAGATTGTGAAGATAGTCCATTTTCCATAGCTCCTCTTTATTCAGCACAAGGTTTTCTTAGTATGTTAATTGACTTTTCAGTAGGTTCTAAGTTTAAGATGATTAGTAGCTTTAATACTAATGATATTTTGCAAGAAATATCAAAAGGAGAAAACACTATTTTTCATACACAGCCTACTATGTGGACAATGCTACTTAATAGTAGGGCGATAAATTTTGCAAGATTTACAGGATTAAGAAAAATAGTTGTATCAGGGTCGCTTTGCAGTCCTGAATTAGCAAAAAGAATTGAAAAAAGATTAGGGCTTAGATTACTAAATGCATATGGACTTATAGAGGGCACTAGTGTTGCAACTATGACAAGATATGATGATTCTGAAGAAATTAGATATAACACAGTAGGAAGACCGATACCAGGTGTATCAATTAGGATAGTTGATAAGAATCATAAACCAGTAGAGCATGGTCAGATTGGAGAATTAGCAATTAAAGGCTATGTTATGGATGGTTATTATAAGAATCCTGAAAAAACAAAGGAAGTTATCGATGATGAAGGTTGGTTATATACTGGAGATTTGGCAAGATACTATGATGATGAAAATATAAGCATTGTAGGTAGATGTAAAGATATGGTCATTAGAGGTGGATTTAATGTTTATCCTAGTGATATTGAGGAAGTTATCTTACAAATTCCTGAAGTGCAGACGACAGCTGTAGTTGGAAAAGAACATGAAGTTCTAGGAGAAGAATTAATAGCTTTTGTTGTACTTAGACCCGGAGAAAATATCCGTGAAAACGACATAAGAAAATATGTATTTAAAAACCTAGCAAACTATAAGCAACCAGACAAGTTTTATTTAATAAGCGACATGCCAACTATTTTAGCTGGGAAAATAGATAAAAAGGTTCTTAAAAAGTGGGCTGTATCAGGAATACCAGATAATAAAAAAATGCTTTTCGCATAAGGGAGAGAGCTTGATGAAAGAAAAATTAATTAATTTTATAGCAGATAGATATGGATGGGATGAAAATGAAATGTTGAGTGTGGAATCCTTTGAAGAGTTGGGATTAGATTCATTAAGTCTATATTCATTAGTTACAGATACAGAGGACGAATTTAATGTAAAGTTTGATACTAATGACTTAACTTTAATCGATTCTCCAAAAAAATTTATTGAGTATGTTATAGGGTGTATTGAGAATGCAGACAATTAACGAGTTTAAAAATGAAATTGATAAATTGTATTTGGATAACACCTTGGCTATGAGAGTAATAAGAGGAGAAGTTAAGCGTGATGCTGATAAGGTATCAATTCTTGTTTATCAATGTAATATGGCAAGAATGAAAACAACCGATATTAAACTTCCAACATTTATTGAAATTATTGCTGATGCAAACGGTATTATAAAAGATATTTCTTTATACGATAACTTTAAAGGATCACAAGGTATGGTTTGCTCAGGCAAATATTTAGATAAAACATTAAAATCCTATTTGCTAAATAAAAATATAAACAGTGATTTTTCAATATTAAAATACACAAAAAACTATCATTGTAGACATACATATGAAGTGGTTGCAGCAGGTATCTCGTTTTATCATTTTTTAGTTGATGGAAAGCTAGATTATGGATCGTTTCTTAATAAAACTGTTGCCTATGAATGCGAAGCAGGACTTGAAATAAAAGATGAATTAGTAATTAATGATGATGAATATTTATTAAAAGAAAATGTTCATTTTAATGCTAAAGACCTGAAAATGCTTAGCAACGGAAAAATTGGTGCTATTGATGCCTTTAAATTAGATGGCAATTTTTTTCATAATGGATTGATGGTAGATGATTTTGTAAAGGAGATAACCCCATGTGATACAGCATCAAAGGTAACTTTAAATATGATGAGATTGTTTAATTGTCCATGGAAGATGTTAGGTAGAATTGTTGGTAAAAATAGGAACTTTTATTTTACCAATTTAGTACCTTCGTCTTTTTATGGAGTTTTGATTCAAGCTATTTCACTGATACTATTTCCTAATAACTATAATTACTTTCAGCATACTATGGCGGGGCTTCAAAGAGAGGATAATATTCCTCTTTGCTCTGGTATGGTAATTAATTTTGATGAAATAAATGAATTTTATCCTGATTTAATAAAATACATATAAAAAGGGAGAGAAAAATGATTGAGTTAAAAGAGGTAAAAAAATATTACCAGATGGGAGATTCCGTAATTAAGGCTGTAGATGATATCAGTTTTAAGATAATGGACGGAAAGTGCACAGTTATCCTTGGACCATCAGGTTCAGGGAAATCCACAACTCTTAATTTGCTTGGAGGAATGGATACTGTAACAAGTGGAGAAATACTATTGGATTTAGAAGATATATCAAAGTATTCAGAAAAAGAATTAGAGAATTATAGACGAGAAAAGATAGGCTTTGTTTTTCAGTTCTATAATCTTATACCACAGCTTACTATTCGAGAAAATGTTGGTATAACAGCTGATATGGTAAGTGATAGCTTAGATGTTGATGAAGTAATAAATGCTGTAGGATTAGAAAAAAGAAAGAATCTGTTTCCACAGAATTTGTCTGGAGGTGAACTTCAACGAGTTGCAATTGCAAGAGCTCTTGTGAAAAATCCAAGAGTATTGCTTTGTGATGAACCTACGGGAGCACTTGATAGTGAGACTGGTAAAATGATTCTTAAACTACTAAAAGAAACGTCAAAAAAACACAGTATTTCATTGATAATAGTAACACACAATTCAGCCCTTGAAAAAATTGCAGATCAGGTAATTAGGATAAAGGACGGTAAGGTAGTTAGTGACACTGTAAACGAGAATCCATTAGAAATAGATGAGGTTGTTTGGTAATGAAATACTTGATTAAAAAAATGCTAAGAGATGTACAACAAAATTACACGCAGTTTATAGCTGTGTTTTTGATGGCAACTATTTCAGTTATGATATACTCCGGAATGGCATCAGTATGGACAGGCCTAAGTAGTACTGTTAAAGAAGAAGTTGATGAAACTAATATGGCAAATCTATATGTTTCTGCTACAAATATTACTGATGATGATGTTAGTGACATTAAGGACTTAGAGGAGGATTTAGAAATTTCTCTTATATGTAAGGGAAGCTTTAATACGGTTGATGGAGAGAGTGAAATCGAGGTAAATACCGTTAATAATTTTGACGTTAGTAAATTTACGTTTATTTCTGGAGAAACCTATAAAGAAGATAAAGAGGGAATTTATCTTGATAAGGATTATGCAGAAAAGCACAATTTAAATATAGGAGATGATGTATATTTATTAAACGCCTGGGGTGAAGAGGTGACACTTACACTTCTTGGAACCATTCATTCACCGGAATATATTTATTATACTGGAGCTATTACAGAAACTGTTCCTAATTATGAAAAATATGGATATGGTTTTGTTAGTAATAATACCTTTTTAAAATTAAATTCTAAAATAAATTATACGTTGGCAAAGATTACAACTAGTAGTGAGATAACTGACGATATGCTAAGTGAAATTCTTGGAGAGAGATTTGTATCAGTAACTAAAAGAGCTGATTATACGACATATTCTAGAGTAGAAAAAGAAGTAGAGCAGATGAAAAAGATGGCTACCCTATTTTCTCTAGTATTTATTTTGCTGTCTTTACTTACTATGTATACATCAATGGTTAGACTTGTTAACAGACAAACTCAAGTTATTGGTACATTAAAGGGGTTAGGCGTTAAGTCTAGACAGATTAAGTTTCACTATGCCCTTTATGGACTTATTACGCCATTATTAGGCGGTCTGCTAGGACTATTAATCGGCAGACTTACGGTTTCTAAGGTCTTATTAAATGTGAAAAAGACTACGCTTTATTTAACTGAGTGGAAATTAGTATTCTCAGCCTCTAGTTTTATACTTATAGCGATTATAATCATTTGCTGTAGTATGGCAGCAGTGCTGGCTGTAAGAAAAGTTTTAAAAAGCAAAACCACAGATATATTAAGAGGAAATATAAATCAAGGCAGAGTAAAAAAAGAGCTAAAGGATAAATATTTCTTGAGTAATTTCTCTTATGAATTTAGATTGGCTATTAGAAATATGTCTGAAAACAAAGTGCGATTTATAATGGGAATAGTTGGTGTACTTGGTGGAATGGTTTTAATGATAGCAGGTCTTGGCGTTAAAGATTCCATTAACGGCTCTAATGATTATGTTTTTTCTAAGCAATTTACATATGAAATAAAAGGTATATTAAAAATACCTGGTAGTGTGTTAGAAGGAGAAGATGGACTTCAATATCTATATGAGAATAGTGTTGAAATAAAGACAGACTTAAAGGATAAAAAGACTATCTTAACAGCCCTAGAGGATGGAAATTATTATCATTTTTATGATAATGATGACAATGAGATAAATATAAAGGATGCAGGTGTTGTAGTTTCTAGACATTTAGCAGATGAACTAGGTATTAAGGCAGGAGATACTATTAGTATTAAAGTTAATGGTGATGACTCTTTTAAAGAGATAAAGGTAAATGCTATAACTAAAACGCTAACGCCACAGGGAATATTTTTTTCAAAGGATGCTCTTGAGGATGCAGGAATTGAATTTATTCCAACCAGTTTTTTAACGGATCAAAAGGATGCAGAATATTATAGAAATCTTGATGAAGTTAAAAATTGCATAACTAGAGAAGAACAGTTAAATAATACTAAAACTGTGGCAGATTCTGTCATGTCTGTTGTTAAACTCTTACTTTTAGCCTCAGTTATGCTTAGCGTTGTAATTCTATACAATTTAGGAATTCTAAATTACGTTGAACGAATCAGGCAATATGCAACTATGAAGGTGCTTGGCTTTTATATGAAAGAAATAAGAAGTATATCCATATCAGAAAGTATTATAACAACGCTTATTGGCTGGATTTTTGGAATGTTAATAGGTGGAGCATTTTTAAAACTTTATGTAAAAATTATATCATTTGATACATTTGAATGGATAGCGATAGTCAACCTTAGGACATATATTATTGCAACTCTTGTGGTAGTTGGTGTTACTTTGGTTGTTAATATTTTGCTAAATAAAAAAATTAAGAAAATAGTGATGGTTGAGGCGTTAAAGTCTGTGGAATAAAAAGGAGTTAGACATGATTTTAGAGATAGATATATCTGATATTGAAAAAGCTGAAGTATCTACATTTGTGGATATGCTTACATATGTATCAGAATACATATACGAGATTAAGAAGGAAGAGAATAAAGTTTTGCTTAATATAGAAGGTGGCAAAAACGAAGAAGTATTAGACAAAATTAAAATTTTGCGAGGCTATCTTAATTTAGATGAGGTAAAGAAAAAAAGAGATGTTTCAACAAAGGTTTTAGAAAATCATACGGATAAAAAAACAATAAACAAAGAATCTATTTTTGAAAAGTTGATAGAGTGTGGAAGTATTGTAGAAATGTCTGATGGTGCATATGGTTATAGCGGGATTTTTCTTAAGGTTTTTAGATACTTTAATAGAAAAATAGAAGAATTTGGACATGAAATGTTTGAAGATATTATTGATCTTGAGGACTCAATTCTTTATCCAGTTGATGAATATGAAAGAGGCTTGTATTTTGAAAGTTTTCCGCATCACTTATGTTTTGAGACTAATATAAAAAGTAATGTAGAATTGTTAGACAGATTTTCTAAAAATGGTATTAGTGATCCAGAAATTTTTAGTATAACTAATTTTAAAAAGCCAGAAAACATACTTCGTCATGCAGCTTGTGTGCCTATTTATCCAATGCTTAAAAATAAAGTGATAAGCGAAGATAAACCTGTATTTTATTTGGTATCAGGGAAGTGTTTTAGAAATGAGGATAAAAATATTTCAGAGCTTGCAAGACTTAATGAGTTTTATATGAAGGAATATGTGTGTATAGGAACACTTAAGCAGACTCTAGATATGATAGAGAAAGCAAAAAAATTATGGAATTATTGGATTGAGAAGTTTGATTTAAATTGTACAATTCAGACAGCTAATGATTCTTTCTTTGCAAATAACTATAAGAAGCTTAAGATTTTTCAGATTATGGGAAATTCAAAACAGGAATTAAAGGTGAATCTTCCACATAATAATACAGAATGTGCAGTAAGTTCTGCAAATGTCCATAGAACACATTTTACAAAAACATATAATATTCATTCAAATAACTCTTTATGTATGAGTTCATGTTTTGCTTTTGGTATAGAAAGACTAAGCTATGCGTTACTTTGTCAAAAAGGAATTGATATTGATAAGTGGGATGATATAACAAGAAAGGAAATATTAGGAGAATAAATGGATTGCTTATATCTAGTTATAGGAACTGGAGAATTAGCAGTACAAATAGCAGCCACATTAATGAAACAAGGCATTAGTGTGGTTG
>NZ_JAEEVD010000073.1:0-9113 GCF_016290755.1 Lachnospira sp. | reverse complement strand
TTACCTTTCTATTGCAAGTTATCTTGGTTTTCATTAATTATTAATTATTATCTTTATTTATTATCTTGGACATTATAAGGGCGTCTTCTCTTGGTTTCTCATAGAAGTTCTTGCGCTTTCCTAGGTGCTTAAAGCCCAGCTTCTCATATAGCTTTATAGCTTTATCATTGGATTCTCTTACTTCTAGGAAAAATGCATTGATGCCTCTTTCATGTCCTTTTTCTTCTAAAATATTCATAAGCTTATAGGCTATTCCTAAACGTCTAAATCTAGAGTCTATGGCTACATTAGTTATTTCGCCTTCGTCTAGGCTTTGCCATAAGCCGGCATATCCTGCAACTTCTCCGTCTTTATAAGCTACAAGATAAAGGGTATTGTCATTGTCTATAGTATCTTTAAAAGAGTCTCTTGACCAGGGAGTTGAAAAAGTCTCTTCTTCGATTCTTGAAACCTCATCTAGGTCTTCTTCTTTTAAAATGCCTATGTCTATATTATTCAAAATTATCACCTTAATTATTATTAGCTTTCTTAGCTGCAAGTTCACGTTCTGCCTGTGATGGTCTTAAATAATCTGGCTTAACATCATCTGAGGAAACTAGCTTTCCTTCTTTTGCTAAGTCAAGGGCTCTAAGGCCAAGACTTGCTGCGTCCTGAAGTCTATCTAGAGGAGAGGCTTCGCAGTGGTTAATAGATAGATTTTCATTAAAGTAATCTCTTGCTACTTTGATACCGTCTCCTAAGAATACTACGTCATTGTAGGATTCGTTAAGTTCCTTTGTTAAGTCTTCAATTGAGATTAGGTTAGTTTCTCTAAGCTCAACTAACTTGCCTTCTTCAAATTTATAAATTGCGCTATATACATGCTTTCTCTTAGCATCCATAATTGGCACGATTGTCTTAGTCTGACCGTATAGGTTATAGGCAAGGGCCTCAAGAGTCTTTACTGGAATCATTGGCTTATCCTTAGCTAGGGCAATTCCCTTAGCTGTAGCTACACCGATTCTTAAGCCTGTAAAGGAACCTGGGCCTACAGATACTGCTATGGCATCTAAATCATCTACGTCTGTTTCAGTCATTCTACAGATTTCATCTATCATTGGTAGAAGTGTCTGTGAATGTGTCTTCTTATGATTAATTGTGTAATTAGCTAAAACGCTGTCATCTTCTACAATAGCTACTGATGCAGTTACTGCAGAACTTTCTATTGCTAAAATCTTCATTACTATTCGACCTTTCCCTCAACTTCAATTAAACGGTAATCAAAGCCTTTTTCTAAATCTTTCTTTATACTTATCTTAATAGCTTCTTCAGGGATTATCTCTTCTACTAGGCTTGCCCATTCAATTAGGCAGACACCATCCGAAAAGAAATATTCTTCATAGCCTATCTCGTCCATTTCATCTACATCTGCGATTCTATAAACATCAAAATGATATAGAGGAATTCTTCCTTCATGATATTCTTGAACTATAGTAAATGTTGGACTATTAATAGGTTCATCAATTCCAAGGCCTTTTGCAAAGCCTTGTGTAAAGACTGTCTTTCCTACGCCTAAGTCACCTTCTAAGCAATAGATTTCGCCTGAAGCCGCCTTTTGTCCTAATTCAAAGCCAAATTCAAAGGTCTCTTTTGAATTAAATGTTTCTTTTATCATTTTACTTTACTACTTTCTCTAACTTTTGCTTATTAACTTTTACCTGGAATGGTTTTAACTTTTCCTTAGCAATATCAACAAAGTTAAGAGCGTTAGTGCCCATTGTTTCAAGAGTTAAGATATTAGCTCTTGAAGCGTTAATATATACTAAAAGATTTCTACCACTAAACTTTATCTTATAGATATTATCCCAAGATAAATCTTCCGTCAACTCTCCCTGACTTAAAGTAATCTTATCAGTGCTAACAACATAATGCATTGGCTTTGTAAATATTTCTAATTTGCTTTGCTTTCTTGCTGCAAGCATCATATTAATAATTGGATAAATGCCAAACATAACTGCAAAAAGGAATAACATCAAAGTATATGTAATAGTTGTATTACCTATTGAGATAATACCAAATACTAAAAATACAATTCCAGCCACTACGCCAAACCAGCCATTAAAGCTGTGGAAATTGTGATATAACTTAAAATCTATAAGGTCTTTTTTTGTTACCTGACTATCAAATTCAATTGTCTTGTCCACGGATAATAATCCTCCTTAATTAGTTTGAAATGTCACTTCTATTATACTAGCATAAATTAGACAGACTTCGTATTAATTTTTACTAAAATAAAGATAAGTTAGACTAAAAAATCGGGTAAGACAAATTGCCCTACCCGATATTATTTAGATTTGCCTTGTAGGAATACTCCTGTAGTAAAGCGGACATTCGGAATCCGCTTCGCTACTTCCTCATGAACGCAGTTGCACTGCGTTCACATGCTATTACTTATTCATAAACTTAGCAAGGCCGCTTAAGTTAAGCTCACCTGGTTTCTTCTTGTTATTCTGTCTGTTCTTATTAAAGTTTTTATTAAATGGCTTCTTTCCCTGCTTTTTAGCATTTTCCTTAAACTCAGCCTTAGCCTTAGCTTCTGCTTCATCTAGGATCATTGAAAGTGCAATTCTTTCTTTAACTGTATCGATTTCCATTACACGAACATCAATTACATCGCCTACTGATACAACATCAAGTGGGTGATTTACTCTCTTAGTTGCGCTCATCTGCGAAATATGTACTAAACCATCCTGGTGAACACCGATATCTACAAATACGCCAAAGTCTATTACATTTCTTACTGTACCCTTAAGAATCATGCCTGGCTTTAAGTCCTTAATATCCATAATATCCTTTCGAAGGATTGGAGCTGGCATCTCATCTCTTGGATCACGACCTGGCTTTTCAAGTTCCTTAATAATATCTTCAAGGGTAATTTCACCTACACCTAACTTGTCTGCCATTTCCTTAAGATTAGAAACCTTACTCTTAAGGTTTGTTAATTCACCCTTAGTAATTGAATTTAAATCATAGCCTAAATCCTCTAAGAACTTAGCTGCTGCCTCATAACTTTCTGGATGAACACTTGTTGCATCAAGTGGGTTATCGCCATCTGATATTCTCATGAAACCTGCACACTGCTGGTAAGCCTTAGGTCCTAACTTAGATACCTTTAGTAACTGCTTTCTGTTAGTAAACTTACCATTAGTCTCTCTGTAATCTACAATGTTCTTAGCTACTGTCTTTGATACACCTGAAATGTATTCAAGAAGGGAAGCTGATGCTGTATTAAGATCAACGCCTACCTTATTAACAGAATCTTCTACTACGCCTGAAAGTGTTTCTCCAAGCTTCTTCTGATTCATATCATGCTGATACTGACCTACACCAATAGCCTTAGGTTCAATCTTTACAAGTTCAGCAAGTGGATCTTGAACACGTCTTGCGATTGAGATTGCACCTCTTGCAGCTACGTCATAATCTGGGAATTCTTCTGTTGCAAGCTTTGAAGCAGAATAAACAGAAGCACCTGCTTCGTTTGTGATGATGTAATCTACATTAAAGCCATTTTCCTTAATAATATCTGAAATAATCTGCTCTGATTCACGAGAAGCTGTTCCATTACCGCAAGAGATAAGATTAACATTATACTTCTTAATTAAATCTACTACTATCTCTTTAGCCTTATCTACCTGATTTCTTGGCTCTGTTGGATAAATTACCTTATTATCAAGTACCTTTCCTGTTGGATCTACTACTGCTAGCTTGCATCCATGAGCATATCCTGGATCCCAGCCAAGTACAGTCTTACCTGCGATTGGTGGCTGTAATAGGAGCTGCTCTAAGTTCTTACCAAAGACCTTAATAGCGCCATCTTCAGCCTTTTCTGTTAAGTTAGATCTAATTTCTCTTTCAATTGATGGTGCAATTAATCTCTGGTATGCATCTTCGATAGCCTTCTTTAAATATTCTGTTGTATATTCGTTATTCTCAGTAATAATCTGCTTTTCGAGGTATCTTAAAATTCTATCCTCTGGAGCTTCAATCTTAACTGTAATAAACTTTTCTGCTTCACCTCTATTAATAGCTAAAATTCTATGACCTGGCATTGTTGCTACTGCCTCATTATAATCATAGTAATTCTCATATACAGACCCTGCGTCCTTATCCTTAGCAGCACATACAATCTTACCTTCTTTAGAAGTAATATCTCTTATATAAGTTCTATAATCTGCCACATCTGAAATAGATTCAGCAATAATATCAAGTGCACCAGAAATAGCCTCAGAAGTGCTCTTAACTTCCTTGCCTTCTTCTTCAGATAAATAATTAGCTGCCTCTTCTTCTACTGAGTGTCTAGCCTTCTGTTCATAGATAAATGTAGCAAGTGGCTCAAGACCTTTTTCCTTAGCCTGTGTTGCTCTTGTTCTTCTCTTCTGCTTATAAGGTCTATATAAATCTTCAACAAGCACTAAAGTTTCTGCTGCAAGGATTGCATCCTTAAGTTCACTTGTAAGCTTGCCCTGCTCTTCAATGCTTGATATTACAGAAGCCTTTCTATCCTCTAATCCTCTTAAATACTTTAGTCTTTCATCTAAAACTCTTAATTGTTCATCATCAAGGGAGCCTGTAACTTCCTTACGGTATCTTGCGATAAAAGGAATTGTATTACCTTCATCTATTAATGATACTGCGGCTTCAACTTGAGATACTTTAATTTCCAATTCTTCTGCAATCTTCTTATTAATATCCATGTTGTAATAATCCTCTTTTCAAATTGTCTTAGACATAACGTCAACTTGTATAATTATAACAATACGAAAAAATTATGGCAATAAAATTATGATGAAGCATAAGATTAGTTAAAGATTTTCGAATACATTTTTTTCAAATGAAATAAGATCTGTTGCATATTCGTCTATATCTAATCTATCATATTCTTTAACAATACTTCCTTTTTTCATTACAAATACCTTGTCTGCAATATTATAAATATCACTAATAATATGTGTACAATAAATAATAATTTTGTCCTTAGCTATCTCTTTTAAATAGCTTTTAAAGTTCTCTCTTTCAATTGGATCTAAACCAACTGTAGGTTCATCAAGAATTATTATCTTTGGATCATTTAATAGGACTTGTGCTAGAACAATTCTTTGTTTCATACCACCTGAATAATTGACAATCTTTCTATTTTTAGCATCAGTTAAATTAAATCTTTCTAGCATTTCTTTAACAAGAACCTTTTTATTTCTTACAGACTTTAAACCTGCAATATAATATAAATACTCTTGTCCTGTAAAGTCTTCATAATATCCTTTATTTTGTGGCATATAACCAAGTAAAGTTCTATAGTTTTTACCCATTTTAAATATGTCCTTGCCATTATATAAAACCTCTCCACTTGTTGCCTTCAAATTAGTTGTTATAATCTTAAGAAGTGTTGTCTTTCCTGCACCATTAGTTCCTATAAATGCATATATACCATTTTCTAATTCAATATTAATATTTGTTAATGCTTTTAAATTGCCATATTTTTTATTAATATCAATAATTTCTAATCTATTGTCCATTTTTTTATTGCCCTCCTCACTAAAATAACACTTATAGCTAATAACGCAATCATAATTACACTTAGCTCAATAATAGGAATTTTAAGAGAAAATAAATCTATCCCCAAAAAATATCTATAAATACCAAAACAAATCACTATAGATACTAAATAAGCGCTCATATCTGAATATATAAATGAAATACTTATTAGGATTGTTGATACTAGTATTCCTAAACATACTCTTATTAAAATTAAAATAAAAAACATTTCTTTAATTGTTATATCATGTTCAAAGCATTCAAACATTGTTATACTTTGAATAGATGCATTTAATTCATAAGACTTTAACACATACGAATATTTTATATTTTCATAGCAAAACATATTAATCATTACTAATGTGATGAATATTATTACTAGCTTTATAGCATATATTCTTGCTAAAAAAAATGTTTTTCCTTTTACAGTTGAACGTATAAGATATGTTACTTCATTCTTTTTTTCAAATGAATGTGTTCCTGTTGAGACAAAGACAACGACAAGCAACATAATAAACACCATTGAAATCATATAATTTCTTCCATTTTTGTTTAGGAGATTGTTGAATTTTATCTCATCAAGAACCTGTACATTCTTTATACCTTTGTTAGATAATTCCACTAATCTATCCCTAATAGCTAATATTTCCTCTTTTATTTTCTCATATTCATAAATTTTTCCACTAAAAATAGAACTATCACCTACTCTAGTAGATATATCTCTATACATTTCTATATAGCCATCTATGTTATCTATATAAGATAAAGTTTTATCTTCATAATCCCCATTTACAGCATTATAATATTGCTTAATTTGTATATCTTGTTCTGTTATTGAATATCCTGTAGTTAGTTTTAAACTTACCATAACAACAATTATCATAAGTAGAAAAGATAAAACATTTTGTGAAATTATTATTTTTTTTAGTTCCAACAAATGGTAATTATTTTTCAAGTGAACTCTTTCTATAAACCTTGAAAAAGAAAAAGTATTATTAAATTTAATTGTAATTCCCATTAACATCAACACTAAAGTTAATAAGAAAACCACAAATAAATAAAATTCAAAAAATGAAATCCAATACTTACCAATTCCTATTAAGTTGTAAGTGCTAAATAAGTTTTTAACTGATTGAAAAATATTTATTGTTTTTAAAATCGTTATTATTTTAGCAGAAGATTTTATTGCCATTATTGATGATTCTACAAGCAAAAAAACTGCAAACATTAACATCCTAAAGGATCTACTTTTGAAAATGTTAATAAAGTAATAACTCAATAAACCAATACAAAACAGTTTTAATATTTCTGTACTTAGTATATATAAATATGCTTCTTTTATATTTACAAGCAAAGCTGATAATTTCCATATATTAGAATTCTGAACAGCATAATTTAAAGTATTAAAATCTCCATTTTTTATATTAGAAACGATGATTGGTAAAACAAAGTTTACCGTCACCGTTATAATTACAAGTAATAGTATAGATAAAATATTATATATATTATATCTTTTCTTTGAGTGCTTAGTAGTGTCAATTAAATCCAAAAAATCATCCTCTGGTCTACCTAAGAAAAAAACAAAAAACACTACAATAAAAATTGATATCATATCATCTATATTGAATGTACTAAATTCATTAAAAGACTTTGTCTCTATTTTTTTTATTTCAACTTTTCTCAGATTAGATAAGTCATATTTAGTTTTTAAAAGTCTATAATAGCTTTCACTTTCTTGCTCAACTAAAGATGTTTTTATATGAGTATCTATATTATCAATCTTTTCAGCAATATACTCATTATATTCTTCACTATTTTTTAATTCTTCATATGAAATTTCACTATTGCAAAACACAATATACAAGCTAACATTTATTATGCAAGCAATTATAAATACCCCTATAAATTTTATATTAAGTAAACGTTTAAACCCCAATTTTCCCTCCATTATCTAAAATAAGACTAACCTTTTTTCGAGGTTAGTCTTTTCATTTTGTTGAAATTATATATCTAGTCTAATCACCAATACTTCGTCTGAATAAATTGTTGATAAATCTAACATATACAACTTAGAATCATCACCATAAATATAACAGTACTCATCTGTTAAGCCAAGAATAGAAACCATTTCACAATCTTCTAAAGTTTTTCCAGTTTCATCTTGAAATCTAATATTTAAATTTGACACATTTAAACTCTTATCATTAGTTATATCATAAAGATATATATTCTTATCAGATTCTATATTATGATTTTCACCATTAGAATCTATTGGACTGCTCATAAAATATTCCAAATAATTCTTATTAAATAAAATATAATTATTATTTGCAAAAATTCCATACTCTGATAATTTAAATAAATCGCTAAAATTTTTAATCACTTTTCCATCTATTAAATTTATCAGATTATTCTTATCGTCTAAAGCATATACATCACTATCATTAGTCGCAATACTTACATTATTAAGTGTTGCATATTGACTGTCTGTTGTATAAGTTTCACATATTTCTTCTTTTAAATTAGTATTTAAATCAACTTTATAAACTACCTCTTTATATATTTCTAATTCATTATCAGGATAATGACTAGCTTCTAAATATATGCACTGATTTTTTTCTAATATTCTAGATGCATTAACAGAATAATAATTACCATCAAGCTGACAAAGTTCTGAATATTTACCAGATTCTAGGTTTACTTTGCATATATGCAAAGTGCCATCCTCTGTTAAGCATCTATAATAAAGAAAGTCCTCAATTTGACGTCCTAATACTATATTACAAGGTATATTATTATCGTATAGTAATGCAAATCTTTCATAATTCAAGCCTGTCTTATCATATTTATAAAGATATACTCCATTTTCTTCTGTTATTAATTTAAATATTGAGTCATTATAAATATAAAAATCATAATAATATGAATTATCTTCATAATAGGACACGCATGTATTATCGTTATGTTCGCAATCAGTTTTACAACAAACAATTGTATCTATACCTGTCTTAAAATCGTAGAAATAAAGCTTCTTCGTAGATATTTCAGATTCAGAAAATACTACTAGATGATAAATACCATCTTTAGATGAACAAAATTGTGCTGGTGGCTCTTTAATAAAAGCTACATTATCTGTTTCATGAAATGATACTCTTGATTCTTCTTTATTAGTTGTTTCTTCATTTTCAATATATGCAAATCTCCCACAACCACTAAGTAAAAACAAAAAACTTACAAACACTAGCGAATATTTCTTTTTCATAAAATACCCCAACTATTTTATAATTATTTAATATAATTGTATTGTAATAAAATATTTACATTTATTCAATATAATTTTTAAAGTTTTATAAAATTTATTTCTCTATTAAATAAACAGTAAAGCGGACATTCGGAATCCGCTTCGCTACTTTCTCATGAACGCAGTGGCACTTTGTGCCACCTGTCAGAAGGGGCTTTAACCCCTTCTGACACTAGTAAGCTTTATACCCCCGCTTAAAGCTTACGCTTTTGAAGCGGGGGATTGCTTACACTGCGTTCAA
>NZ_JAEEVD010000026.1:0-37191 GCF_016290755.1 Lachnospira sp. | reverse complement strand
CGTTTAACATTACTGTTATTAAGGATAATCATTTCAAAACAAAATTGTTTTACGATTGATTACTCGCTTGAATATTTCAAAGAATTTTCAAGGTTGTCATTCTGTTCAGTTGTCAAGGTTCTTATCTTCAAAGCCTTGTGTTTACTGGCTTTGTTGATGTTTTGTTGTCGTTGCTGTATCGCAGCGACTTGTATATATTATCATCTAGGCCACTTAATGTCAACAACTTTTTTCCTTTTTTCGCCTACTTTTTTACTGTACTTTTTATACTTATCAATACTTTAATTTACATTTCTCATTCAAGCCGCAAAAATACTGTATTTTCTGCAATTCAACACCATAATTTCTCTGAAAGAGAAATTTCCTATAAAGTAAAAAAAGACCTCATAAGAGGTCTTTAAAGCTATATTTATTACTATTCATTTCTATACTTCACAAATCATTTTTACGCATTTTTTTGTATTTCATCTTTATAAACTCTTGCAGAATATGCATTACAAACAAGAATTTCTATTAAAATCATAGCTAAAAATACAAGGTAAGCGTATAAATTTGCCATTACAATAGACATAACAATTAATGCTACTGCCACTATAAAGCTTAATACAGATGCTAATTTATTAACTTTATTCCATGTATCCTTACTTTTTAATGTATAGGTATTTCTATATCCCCACACTGTGTTTTGTTTTAGTCTAGCACATGCTATTGAAATTCCTATAAACAAAATGGCATCTACTATTAATGAAATACTTATTAGATTTAAGTCTGCGCTATAGCTAGCATCCCTTTTTAATCTTATCAAGCCATATTCATAATAAGCACCAAGGATTGTAGCATAAGCTATTATTAAGAATGTTATGCCTGTCATTAAAACTAAATCCTTTTCCTTAGACTTTGGATCTGACTTAATTATATAGTCTGCTAATTCAAAGATAACTAAAGCAATTAATAAACCTGCAGAAGCACCAATAAAGCGAATCAAATCATCCCCTAAGCTAATTCCTAGGATTTTTGGTAGCGCAAATGTTACGAATGCATTTGCTATTACAATTAATAATACTAGTATTAACCTTATTCTTTTTAGTTTCTTGTTTTTCATATGTCCCTCCTGCAAGTCTTATAATTTCATTTAATTATACTACTTTTTTAATCTTTTAACACTACTTTTTAATCTTCTAACAATAGTCCTAATAATTAGGTAATCAGGTCTAACAAGAATACAATCAAAAAAGCCTAGCTTTTGTATGATATGCTCCCTGTATACTTGACAGAGGGCATATCAAAAGCTAGACTTTTTATTCTAAAATTTAATTGCGCATTTATTTTTATCAACGTTATCTGTGATTATCTGTGGAATTGCTTTCTTCTCTTCTTGTGTCATATCTTTAGTATTAAGCATTACAATCATCTTAGAGCCATTAAATAGCATGTAGTAACCATACTTATAATAAGCTGTTGTACAATCATTCCATTCATAATTATACTTTAAATCATGTTCTGGAATATCTGCTAATATTCCAGACTTAGTTACTGTCATGATGCACTTAGCTTCTTCTGCAGGGTCTCTATGCTTTAAATGATAATTCACACTACTTTTAAATTGATATAAAAATATAAATAGTGGATATGCTACACAAACCGCATAAATAACAAGTAAAAAGTAAGTATAATATCCTGCTGCAAGTAAACAAATACTTATTATTGCAGGTGTTATTGTAAGAATTGTTTCAATTGGATTACGTATAAAACGATTCCAGAATACAATTCTTTTATAATCATCGCCTTTTGCTTTTAGGCTTGTTTCGTATTTTATCATGTCCATATTATGCAAACCTCAATTAATTAAATCCAATAAGTTTATTCATTACTTTGTAGCCAATTTTAGAGATTCCACGTCCCACTGGTCCTCCTGGAATATTTACTGACCAGCCAAGGGCACAGTATCTAAGCTCTTTATATAACTTGGCATCTCTTTCCTTAACAAACTTCCATAATTCCTTCTTCTTTGCTAAGTTTTCCTTAGTTCCTGAAAGGATTAGGAAAATAGAAGATATTTCCATCATAATACGAAGATAATTTCTCATATAATAACGGCACTTCTCGTTGTTATGTTCAAGAGAAAGGTAAGATTCAATCATTCTTCTTGTTACTCTTAACTGCTGATCTATTCTGCTAATCATGACCTTTTCATTAACTGACTGGTCATCTCTACCTATAAAGTATCTGTAGAAATTAGTGTCTAGATAGTACATTTTCTTAACAAATGGTAATGGCTCAAATACAAAGATATTATCTACATAGAAAGTATGCTTAGGTAGTTCAAGCGCGCATTCCTTTAATACAGAAGTCTTGTAAATTACTGAATGCATTAAAATGTACTGGTCAACCTTAAATTTAGCAAGCATTTCGTCCCAACCAAACATTTTCTCAATAGGGAAAACATTGCGGTAATGAACCACTTTCTTTCTTGGTGCTCCAACCTTCTCATAGACATAATTGCAAATCATCATGTCAGGTTCGTTGTCTTCACTAAAACTCTTTAATGTCTCTAAAACCTTCTTATAGCTCTTTCCATCTACCCAATCATCACTATCTACTACCTTATAGAAACGTCCTGTTGCATTTCTAAGGCCAGTGTTTACAGCCTCTCCATGACCGCCATTTTCCTGATGAACTGCTTTTACAATTCCTGGGTAAAGGGCCTCGTATTTCTTTGCAATTTCAAGTGTGTTGTCCTTAGTTGAACCATCATCAACAATAATAATTTCTACGTCGTCTCCGCCTGCTAATAAAGAGTTGATACATTTTTCCATGTATGCAGCTGAGTTATAGCAAGGAATTGCGAATGTTAATAATTTCATATGTTAAACCTCATTCCTTTGATATAACAAATGTTTAATATGTCGGAACTATCCCGCTCTTTAAGCATTTGATTTTATTACATGCGCTCTGGGCATTCAAAAGCAAGTAAATCGATACATGTTTCAAGCACTCTCTTTGTAAGGTCGAGTAATGAAACATAGCCTGCCTTAAGCGATACATTTTCTTCAGCTAAAATCTTAGTATCGTGATAGAAGCCGTTGAAAGCGTTTGACACTTCGTAAATATACTGACAAATTCTATGTGGTGCGTTGTCGTGGTAAGCGCTATCAATAACGTCTGCAAACTTAACCAAAGATAGTGATAGAGCCTTCTGGCTGTCCTTATCTGTAGGAAGGATTGCACCTGCTTCAACCTTGCCACCTTGTTCAATATACTTATTAATAATAGACTTAATTCTTACAATAGTGTAGAGAATGTATGGACCTGTGTTACCTTCAAAGGATGCAAATCTATCTACATCAAATACGTAATCCTTTGATGCCTGGTTTGAAAGATCACCATACTTAAGGGCTGCAAGTCCAACAATCTTAGAGATATTCTTAGCTTCTTCATCTGAAACGTCTCTGTTGTCCTTTACCTTATTGTAAACTGCTTCATTAATATCAGCGATTAAGTGCTCAAGTCTCATAACACCGCCGGCACGTGTCTTAAATGGCTTTCCATCCTTACCATTCATTGTACCGAAACCTACGAATGTAAGATTAGCGTCTGGCTTAACAATTCCAGCCTTCTTAGCTACTCTAAAGAACTGTGTATAGTGTAGTTCCTGTCTCTTATCTGCAAGATAAACATAAGCGTCAGGACTATATAATTTTTCTCTTTCAACAAGTGTTGCAAGATCTGATGTTGCGTAAAGGGCTGCACCATCTGACTTTCTAACGATACATGGAGGCAATTCCTTAGAATCTGTCTCTTCCTGAATATCTACAACAATAGCGCCCTGGCTTTCATGAGCGATGCCATCAGCTATCATCTTATCTACCATCTCTTCGATATATGGCTGAGCATCTGATTCGCCCTTCCATAATTCAAAGGATACATTTAAATTATCATAATTCTTCTTTAAGTCAGCCTTAGAGATAGTCATAATATGATGCCAAAGGGCACGGCATGCCTTATCCCCCTGCTGTAACTTAAGAGTTGAAAGATGTGCTCTTTCCTTAAAGGCTCTACCTTCATCTGTATCTTCCTTAGACTTCTTTGAAGCTGCAGGATAGATTTCCTCTAATTCTGAAATTGTAAATGGAGCTTCACTTGGATATTCTCCTGTGTAGCTTTCATCAAAATAGCAAAGGTCTGGCTTTCTATCACGAAGTTCTTCAATAATAAGACCCATCTGAAGACCCCAGTCTCCTAAGTGAACATCACCGATTGTCTTATTGCCAACGTAGTTGTTGATTCTTTTTACAGATTCGCCAATTACTGCTGAACGAAGGTGACCAACATGAAGAGGTTTTGCAGCATTAGCTCCACCATAATCAACGATTACAGTCTTGTTGCCTTCTGCATTAACATAGCCAAACTTCTCTGTCTTAGCCATTTCATTAACATAACCTGTAATAAATTCTGGGCTAACTGTCATATTGATAAAGCCTGGTTTTACGCTTTCGATTTTTGAAAATAATTTACTATCCTGTAGGTTTGCAACTACGTCATCAGCAATCATAAATGGAGCTTTCTTTAAAGCCTTAGCTGCTGCCATAGCACCATTACACTGGTATTCGCAAAGGTCAGGTCTATTAGAGATATTTACCTTAGCATAGCTTGTATCAACGCCAGCTTTTGTAAATGCAACTTCTAATTCTTCTGTGATTAATTCAATAACTGTCTTCATTTATCCTCCTAATTAATACTCAATCTCTTTTAAAAATAAGCCATAACTCTCGGCCGGAAGAGACATTGTAATATTCTCGCCATCTAATGCTTTCTTAACATCCTCTGCCTTTTTAAGACCAGTTGAGACATCAAGTAAAAAGCCAATCATAAGTCTTGCCTGATTGTGCATAAAATCATTAGCCTTAATTCTTAAGTAGGCATAGTGATCTTCGATTTCAAGGGAAATATTCTTAATATCCTTTACTGTAGACTTGCTACGCTTAGCAGTTGTGAAAGCCTTAAAGTCATGCTTTCCAAGAAAATACTTAGCACCTTCGTGTAAAGCCTTGAAGTCTGGTTTATCAAAAGTGTGGTAGGCATATTTTCTTGAAAATACATCTGCTATATTCGCAATGTCTAATCTATATTCGTAAGTCTTTGACTTAGCATTTAACTGGGCGTTAAATCTTTCATCGACTTCCATTAACTCATAGACTGCAATATCTCTTGGGAGATATCTGTTGAGATAATTTCTGATTTCTAGTGCTGACAAATGTTTCTCTAACTTAAAGTTAGCAACCTGAGCAAGTGCATGAACGCCCTTCTCAGTTCGGCAGCCACAAATAAGCTCAATATCTTGATTAGTGAGCTTTTTAAGTACTTCAACAATCTTGTTCTCTACGGTATTAGAGCCTTCATCCTTAGCACGAAGCCATCCGTCATACCTAGAGCCGTCATATTGAAGTGTCATTCTGTAATTATACATAATTCCTCCAAATTCAGCTTAAACTTGCCATAATTAGCCGTTTCTTAAATTCTAATTTATTAAGGTTTAAGTTTTGTTAAACCGCAATAAAAAAGGTGCAACTTGCCATTAGACAAGTTACACCACATTATACAACTTTTACTTATTTATAAGCAACCTTTATTTAGTGGAGTCTAATAAAGACTATTATTTCACTAAATATACGGAAACTTCTACTCTTCTAACACTTTATTGATTGTGTTTAAAATGACTTCAGAGTCGAAAGGTTTCTGAATAAAATCTGCCGCGCCTCTTTTGAGAGCTTCCACCATATTACTCTTTTGTCCTGCTGCTGTTACCATAATTACCTTAGCCTGAGGTTCTATATCTACAATTTCCTTAACCGCATCAATACCATCCATTACTGGCATTGTAATATCCATAGTAACTATATCTGGCTGATAGACTTTATATTTTTCCACGCCTTCAAGTCCATTAACAGCCTCTGAGACAATTTCATGACCAGCTTCTTCAAGCATGGTTCTTAAGAATTTTCTAGATGTTTTTGAATCATCAACAATTAATATCTTAGCCATATCCGCTTCCTCCTATTCTACGCATTTAATTTGATCTTGTCATTAGCTGCCATTAGCAATTTAAAGCTCTTGCCATTCATTTCAAAAACAGCTACATAAAGACCGGTCTCTGATGTTACGCATGTATCTTTGTAGAACACTGGCGGATGCAGTGTAACTTCTATCTCTGAGCCACTTAACTTGGTTGCATATGCACCATTCATAACATTTATTAATTCACAAAGGGCATCATAAGCATCCATATCAAGTTCTCTAAAATCCTCTCCTGCAAATACTGACGCAAGTTCTACAAGTTCATCGTCTTCTCCTGCAATCCCTAAAAATACGTCAATATCGCCATCCATTATCTGACAGCCCATAAACTGCCCTTGATACTGCTTAATGTACTCTATACTTTCCATTACAATCTGGGTGTCCATAAATGTAGCTAAACTCTTAATTGCACATTGTAACTGGGTAATATAATAGTCATTATTCATATCAAAAAATGTTGTGACCATTTCATCTATATTGCCTTGTTTAATCACTTGAAGCTCATTGTCTGTGAATACCGAACCAGAGTGATTCTTTGCAATATACTTACCAAGTATCTTGTCGTTCATACACAATCTCCTCGAGTTAAAAATATTATTGTCCACGTTATTTATACTAATAATATTATACCATGACATTAACATTTTACAAGTCTTTTAAAGAATAAAAGAATTTAAAAAAGACGCAATTCCTATGGCGGAACTGCGTCTCATTTTTATAAAAATATATCTAATTATGTCTGATTTATTCAAATATTACTAACTAAATATTACTTATCCTCAACTGCGTAGTTAGGAGCTTCCTTAGTAATATGAATGTCATGTGGATGTGACTCACGAAGAGCAGCACCTGACATCTTAATAAACTGAGCATTCTCCTGAAGATGTGGGATATTAGGAGCACCATTGTAACCCATACCTGAACGAAGACCACCCATAAGCTGGAAGATTGTATCTTCTACAGTTCCCTTATAAGCAACTCTACCTTCAACACCTTCTGGAACTAACTTCTTAGCATTAGTCTGGAAGTATCTATCCTTGCTACCATTTTCCATAGCTGCGATAGAACCCATTCCTCTATATACCTTATACTTTCTGCCCTGGAAGAGTTCGAAAGAACCTGGAGCTTCGTCACAACCTGCAAGTAAGCTACCAAGCATACAAACTGATCCACCAGCACCGATAGCCTTAACGATATCGCCTGAGTACTTAATACCACCATCAGCGATTACTGGAATACCATACTGCTTAGCAACTTCGTATGAATCCATAATAGCTGAAACCTGAGGTACACCAATACCTGCTACAACTCTTGTTGTACAGATAGAACCAGGTCCAATACCAACCTTAACAGCATCTACACCAGCTTCGCATAATGCCTTAGCAGCAGCGCCTGTAGCGATGTTACCAGCAATAACCTGAAGATCAGGGAATGCTGACTTGATGTCCTTAAGTGTTGTAATGATGTTCTTAGAATGACCATGAGCTGAATCAATAACGATTGCATCAACATTAGCCTTAACTAAGGCTTCTACTCTATCCATAACGTTAGATGTGATACCAACTGCAGCACCTGCAAGGAGTCTACCCTGTGAATCATGAGCTGAGTTAGGGTACTTAATTGACTTCTCAATATCCTTGATTGTAATAAGTCCCTTTAACTTAAATTCATCATCTACGATTGGTAATTTTTCTTTTCTTGACTGAGCTAAAATCTTCTTAGCTTCTTCAAGAGAAATACCAACTGGAGCTGTAACTAAGTTTTCACTTGTCATACATTCCTTAATTGGTCTATCAAAATTCTCTTCGAATTTAAGGTCTCTATTAGTAATAATACCAACTAACTTACCATTGTCATCAACAATTGGTACACCTGAAATTCTAAACTTAGCCATAAGGTCGTTAGCCTCATGTAATGTATTATCTGGATGTAAAAAGAATGGATCTGTGATTACACCATTCTCTGAACGCTTAACCTTATCAACCTCTTCAGCCTGCTGCTCAATAGACATGTTCTTGTGGATGATACCAATACCACCCTGTCTTGCCATAGCAATTGCCATTCTGTGTTCTGTTACAGTATCCATACCTGCACTCATAAGCGGAATATTAAGCTTAATATTCTTAGTAAGGTATGTAGATGTGTCTACCAAATTAGGTGTTACTTCTGAATACTGAGGTACTAATAATACGTCATCAAATGTAATGCCTTCACCAATAATCTTACCCATTCTAATCTTTTCCTCGCTTTCTTGCTTCTTATACTTCTTTACTTTGTCTAGCGTTGTTAATAACACGACGCCAGTATCGCGTCAACGCTTATATCAAATCAATACCAATAATGATATTCTATTGCTTTAGAGTGTTAAATTGCCTCTAAAACAACATAAAACAGCACCGATACAAGATCAGTACTGTTTATGTATTATTAGAAATATATCACTATGAATTATAAAAGTCAAACTATTTTTCTGAAATCTTATAGGCTGATTCAGCAACTGTTTCTTTGATTGCTTCAAGGATCTTCTCATCTGGTTCTATATACAATCTAACCTCTTCATTAGTAGCATCATCATATACATAACATACTACTACTTCTCTATCTGATAGACGTCCTAGATAGTCATATGTATGTACATTGGAGTGCTGTAATCTCATAGCTTCTTCTGAATCTGCATAGGCTACAAGCTTTGCTCTTGAAAATGCATAGCTTCCCATATGTCTTCTTGTTGTCTTACCCATAATTCTATCCACTGATAAAACATCTTCATAAAATGAGTACTCGATCTCTGCGTTGTAATACTCAAATACAAGTACTGTCACAATCAAGAATGCTATAAGAATTATGATTCCCATAACACCTGTTGTAGGTACTGTTGTTGCTGCTAATACACATGCAATAATTAAAACTATTCTATATAACCAGGATATAGCGGGCGCTTTAACTTTAATTAACTGTTCTGCGTTCATAAATTACTCCTTAAGTTTAGTGTCCCCTCAGACCTATTTTTACTAGGGCAATTGTAACATATTGGGGACGGAAAATCTAGGGCGGGGGCGGAGAGTTTTGGGTCACCGGCCATTGCATCGCTAGCACTAAGTCTGAGGGGAGACACGCTTGCGCTATCTAGCTGCCTAGCGGGTACTAAAAAATTCCCTAGCACCGCAGGCGCTGGGAATTCTAGGTACCGAGGCAGACTAGCATGTCCCCCTCACACTTGTGCTAGCGATTCCATTCCGGTTTTCACTCCCCCGCCCAAGATTTTCCCCCACACCCCACTAGGTTAGGGGAACTGCCGGGAGTTGGCTGTGGTTGGGACGCCAAATGCACTTCGTTGTTTGGCTGTGGATTGATACCGGAAAGATGAGGGAGATGAGCGAAGTAGGACGGCAAAGGCGCGTTGCTGTTTGCCTGTGTAGGAGAGAGAAAGGACGGCAAAATTGCTTCGCTCTTTGCCTGTGTGATGAAGAGAGGTACGAACGGACGCTAAATGCGCTTCGCTGTTTAGCTGAAATACGAGATAGGTGCCAAATACGCTTCGCTGTTTGGCTGGATAATGTAATAGGACGGGCTATTTCTTCGAAATTTGCCCTGTTTCTTGCAATAAAAAAGTCCATGAAAGAGTTAACTTCCATGGACTTTAAGTGATTTTTTTGGGAGCTCCTAAAGGAGCTTTTATGGTTCGCTTTCGCGAAGTTTTTATGTGCTAGCCTCTGCTAGCACTGTGGATTTACCTTTAATTATGATGTATCGAATCATAGATTCGATACTAGACTTAAATCAATGATTTAAGTCAGATTACATCATACCACCCATGCCTGGGGCAGCTGCTGGCATTGCTGGTGCTGCTTCTTTAATAGTAGCTACTGCTGACTCTGTTGTAAGGAGTGTTGATGCTACTGAGCATGCATTCTGTAATGCTGAACGTTCTACCTTTGTTGGATCAAGGATTCCTGCTTCAATCATATCTACGTATTCTTCGTTGTATGCATCAAATCCTGTTCCTACTTCTGATTCTCTTACCTTATTAATGATTACAGCGCCTTCAAGTCCTGCGTTGTATGCGATGTGGAATAATGGTGCTTCAAGAGCCTTTAAGATGATCTGAGCACCGATCTTCTCATCACCTGAAAGAGTATCTACTAACTTAGCTACTTCCTTAGATGCATGGATGTATGCTGAACCACCACCTGATACTACACCTTCTTCTACTGCTGCTCTTGTTGCGTTAAGAGCATCTTCCATACGAAGCTTAGCTTCCTTCATTTCAGTTTCTGTTGCAGCACCTACTCTGATTACTGCTACGCCACCTGCAAGCTTAGCAAGTCTTTCCTGTAACTTTTCTTTATCAAATTCAGATGTTGTCTCTTCTAACTGAGCTCTAATCTGAGCAACTCTTGCTTCGATATCTGCCTTGTTGCCTTCGCCATCAACGATTACTGTGTTCTCCTTAGCAACCTTAACTGACTTAGCACGACCAAGCATATCCATTGTTGTATCCTTAAGTTCAAGACCTAATTCTTCAGAGATTACCTGACCACCTGTAAGAATTGCGATATCCTTAAGCATTTCCTTACGTCTATCACCGTAACCTGGAGCCTTAACTGCTACTACGTTGAATGTTCCTCTTAACTTATTAACGATAAGTGTTGTAAGAGCTTCACCTTCAATATCTTCAGCAATAATAAGGAGTCTAGATCCATTTTGAACAATCTGCTCTAAGATTGGTAAGATATCCTGGATGTTAGAGATCTTCTTATCTGTAATAAGGATGTATGGATCATCTAAGTTAGCTTCCATCTTATCCATATCTGTGCACATATATGCTGAAATGTATCCTCTATCGAACTGCATACCTTCTACAAGGTCAAGTTCTGTCTGCATTGTCTTTGATTCTTCAATAGTAATAACGCCATCGTTTGAAACCTTCTCCATAGCGTCTGCTACCATCTGACCTACGCCTTCATCAGCTGCTGAAATTGAAGCAACCTTTGCGATCTGTTCCTTACTTGTAACCTTCTGGCTCATCTTAGCAATAGCTTCTACTGCTGCATCTGTAGCCTTTCTCATACCCTTTCTTAAAACGATTGGGTTAGCACCTGCTGCGAGGTTCTTCATACCTTCGTTAATCATTGCCTGAGCTAAAACTGTAGCTGTTGTTGTACCATCACCAGCAACATCATTAGTCTTAGAAGCAACTTCCTTAACTAACTGAGCGCCCATGTTCTCGAAAGAATCTTCAAGTTCGATTTCCTTTGCGATTGTAACACCATCGTTTGTGATAAGTGGTGCACCGTAAGATTTATCTAAAACTACGTTACGTCCCTTAGGACCAATTGTTACTCTAACTGTGTTAGCAAGCTTGTTAACGCCTTCTTCTAATGCTTTTCTTGCTTCAATGCCATACTTAATTTCCTTAGCCATGTCTTTAATCTCCTTTCAAAACCATGTCTTTTTTATTCAAAATCATTATAATTAATTTCTAAAAAGTCTTTATATTATTCAATAACTGCTAAGATGTCTGACTGCTTTACGATTGTGTATTCTTCGTCGTCTAACTTAACTTCTGTTCCAGAATACTTAGCGTAAATAACCTTGTCGCCAACCTTAACCTGCATTGTAACTTCCTTGCCATCAACTAATCCGCCAGGACCAACAGCAACAACCTCTGCCTGCTGTGGCTTCTCTTTAGCCTGACCTGGTAATACGATTCCTGACTTTGTAGTCTCTTCTGCCATAATTGCCTTAAGAACAACTCTGTCTCCTAATGGTACTAACTTCATAATTAAATCCTCCTTTTAATATCAAAATCCTAAACGCCTCTAACGTTAACATTTTTCTTTACTGTTAGCACTCCTTAACTTCGAGTGCTAATATCAACATAGTTAAAGTTACCACTAGTCTAGGGCTTTGTCAATAAATAGATGCAAGTTTTATAATTTGTTTATTTTTAAGCTTCTAGCATAATAAAAGAGGTATTGTTGGGCGTATCCACCGAGGTCTTTATATTTTTCTTTTGCAAATTTTTCGATAACCGGAATCTTAGTATCCTTGCCCTCAAAATACTTGGCCTCCATGATTCGCTTAATCCACACATCAATAGGAAAAGCTTCTCTTTTATTTAAAGCAAAAAGACTTACGCAGCTAGCTACTTTAAGGCCTACACCCTTGATTTTAGTTAGTTCTGCTATAGTCTCTTCTGGGCTTAGCTTATCAAAGAAGGCTCTAAAGCTGGCTTCATCTGTGCCAGAGAATTCTAGGGCTAGCACTCTATCAATCGCATCCTTTATATAAGGGGCTCTAAAGCCGGTTTTTAGTTCTTTTAAATCCTCTACTGTTACATTTTCAAGCTGCTTAGGACTTGGGAAGGCGTAGAGTTTGCGACTAGAATCTTCATATAATAAGTCGCCATATTTTTCAGAGATGTCGGCCACAATCTTTTTAATATGAGGAATCTGCTTGTTTTGCGAAATGATAAAGCTAATGAGGGTCTCAAAGAAACTCTGATTAAGCAAATGCACACCCCACTTTACCTCAATAGCCTCTGCAAGCTTTGGATCAGCCTTTAAAAGTTCTTTTTTTATAGCTTCGTAGTCGCGGTCTAGGTCGAAATACATTTTCCAAATATTGTCAAAATCGGACTTGTCGGTGTTGTAAAATATTAGTTCGTCGTCTTTTTGCGCAATGTGAAGCGCTCTATTATAGGCAGTTAGCACGTAGTCCTGCTCTGCAATCTTTTCAAAATGAAAGCACTGGCCACACTCTAGTGTCTGTTCTAAATCAAAATCTATAGGTCGTTTTATTACAAAATCGCTCATGTTACATTTTCCTTTCAGAATTAATATCTATGACCCATTATATTATTTTGGAAACTCTTGGCAAGTTTTTTAAATTTAACCTTTTATTTTATATAATTTCATATTAAAATAAAGAAGTAGTTTTTCTACATATGTTTATGAATTTTTGGCCTACGGGCTTTTTATATATTTTTTGGTTTTAACCGCAAATGGAGTTTATATGAAATTAAATAAAAGAATCTTAGCCATAATTAGTGGCGCTAGTCTAGCTTTTTGCTTAACAGCTTGTAAGCTACCTTTCCTTAGCAACACTAACGAAACTGAGACTTCTAGCATTAGCTATATAGCTTTTGAGAATAGTGCAAGCACAACTGGGGAAATTATTGCTTACATTCAATCTGCACTAGATAATAATGAGGAGTCTTGTGAAATATTTGTTAGTGACGAAAGTCTTATAAATGCTGAGGATTGGCTATCAAGTCTTTCAGGCTTAGAGCAATTATCTTGCGAATATCGAAGAGTGAAAAACGGTTATAATTTAGTTGTTACATTTACAAGATGGGACAACTACGCTATCGTTAATGCCTATAAAAACTCGGATACTTCTGAGTTAAACGAGAGGCAGCTTGCTCTTTACAATAAATACCTAGAAATTTTGGGAGAAGTCACATCTAGTTCTAATTCAGATTATGAAAATGAATTGGCTATCCACGACTATCTCGTTGAAAATATTACTTACGTGGACCACGGCGACAACTCTTTTAATGCCTATCAGGCTTTAATTAATGGTGAGGCTGTTTGTAGTGGTTATACAGAATGTTTTAAAACATTACTTGATATGCTTGGAATTAATAACTACACAATTTCTGGTGTAGCTGGAGACCAAGCCCATATTTGGAATGTTGTAGAACTTGATGGTGAATGGTATCAGGTGGATGTTACTTGGGATGATCCGGTAAATAGTAATTCTGATTACATTCAGCATTACTATTTTAATATTACTGCTGAGGATATGGCCCTTGATCATACTTGGGATACTGATACTTATCCAAAGAACACTGTCACTGGCACTAAGTATTCTTATGCCAATGCAGAGAATTTAAAGAAAATCACAGCACAAACTGATTTAAATAACTATATTGTTTCTAATATTAGAAAGCGTGCCACATCCATCGAATTTACAACAACTGATACTTTCGATTTAGCAGCTGCTGTAAAGCGTGCCGGTGTGCAGCTTAGTTATTCATATAAGGATGTAGAGCGTAGCGATTACGTATTCTATGTTGTTAACTTTAATTATGAGTAACATTTTAATTCATAAATATATTTAGACTACAACTATAAAACGAAATAAAACCATAAAAATGGGATGTCTCTTTTTTACAAGAGGCATCCCTAATTTTTGTATAAAATTTATCGATACATTATATTGAGTTTTCGACCTTTATACTGTGATACATTTTCAAAAATATTAGTATGTCATTACTTCGTAACCGTCTTCTGTTACGTGAACCATAATCTCCCACTGTGCTGAATAAGAATCATCATCTGTATAAATTGTCCAACCATTTGAATCATCAATAAAAATGTCTGGAAGACCTTCGTTAATCATTGGCTCGATTGTAAATACCATACCTGGAGCCATAACCATTCCTGTTCCCTTCTTAATTACATAGCTTACAAATGGTGTTTCATGGAATTCAAGACCAATTCCGTGTCCGCCAACTTCACGAACTACTGAATAGCCATTTGCCTTAGCATGATCTTGAATAGCCTGAGCTACATCACCTAAATGGCCCCATGGCTTAACCTGCTTTAATCCAAGTTCAACACATTCCTTAGCTACATCTACTAACTTCTTGTGTTCTGGTGCAACATCACCAATACAGAACATTCTTGACGAATCTGAATAATATCCATTAAGAATTGTAGAACAATCAACATTTATAATATCGCCATCTTCAATTACAATCTTATCAGATGGAATACCATGGCAAACTTGATTATTAAGAGATGTACAAACACTCTTTGGGAAACCTTCATAATTAAGAGGAGCTGGAATACCGCCCATCTTAGTTGTTGTTTCATATACCATCTTATCAATATCTTCTGTTGTCATTCCTGCCTTAATGTTATCAGCAACATAATCAAGACAAGCAATATTAATCTTAGAGCTTTCTCTCATACCCTGAAGTGTTTCTTCATTCTTAATTATGCTTCTTGGTGGAACCTTGTGAAACTTTCTTTTGAAAGTATCAATCTTTCTGTCCCAGTCTCTATGACACTCGCAATAAGGCTTGCCGCTCTTGCACCAACAAGGATCATTTGCTTGAATCTTCTTCATATCTATTACTTCCTTTCTATATCAATCCGTTAGAAACAGACTTATTAACCTTTAAAACATTGTTCACATTGTAAAGCATACATTTTTATTATACTCGTGTATTAGGTTAAAAAAAAGTAAATTAATAATAAATTTTATCAAGAGACATGTATCGCATCCATCTTCATTTACCTTATCTATGACAAGTGCAAAAAATTAAAGTTAAATCCATTGTAGGACAATTTCGTTTATGATAAAATTATTTCAAAAAGGATAATGTGTATATAACAAAATAGATAGGGGGATATTATGAAAAAGATATTTGGTGGGATTAATTTAACTTGGCCGAAGTTGATTATAATGGCTATTATTTTAGGTGTTTATACTGCTATTATGGCTATGTTACCAATAGCAAAAAATACTTCATTTAGTGATTTAACTGTTAGCTTTGAAGTATGGATCTTTTTAGGAATATTTATTATTATGAATAGTAAATCTCCTAAAGATTCTGCGTTAAAGTGTTTTATCTTCTTTTTAATTAGTCAACCGTTAGTATATTTGGTTCAAGATATAATTAAGCATAGCAACTTATTTAATACGTATTATAGATTTTGGGTCTTATGGACAATAGCTTGTATTCCTATGGGATTTATTGGATATTACATGAAAAAAGATAAATGGTGGGGATTATTAATTCTTATTCCTATGTTATTATTAACTGGAGAAATGTGTGCTGGTTATTTGTCTGATACAATGTTCTCTTTTCCAAGACATCTTTTAACTACTATTTTTTGTATGGCTTCATTAATAATCTATCCATTAGCTATATTTAATAATAAAAAAATAAAAATTACTGGAGTAGTAATAAGTGGATTATTGATTATTTCCATATTTGCTATATGTATAATCAATCCTCCTAAATATAGTACGATTATATTGTATAATGGAGATGAATACCAATTTGACGACTCATATAATGTATATTTAGTAGATAAAAAATATGGAAATCTAAGTGTTGAATATGATGCAGGATTAGAAGATTGGGCACTTCATGCTGATTTTAAAAAAGCCGGGAAAACTGAATTTGTAATAGAATCGCCAGATGGAAAGAAAACAACATTTGATATATCCATTAAAAGAAGTACATATACTATAAAAGAAAAAAATAATTAATCGCACTATTTGCGGCTCATAAAAAAATGCTGAATTCTTAAGGGGATTCGCCCCTAAAAATTCAGCATTTTTTTATCGTCATATAGCCTTTCTAAGACTGCATCTCGTCAATTATAGCCGGCAAGAACTGTTTCTTTCTTGAAACAACTCCCTTTAATAATACAGGGTAGTCATCATTCTCGACGTTAAATGCACCCCTTAATATCTGTAGTGCATTCTTACCCTGACAGATAACATAAGAAGCCTCAGACATAATATCTGTTACAAGGAGGAAGGTCATATCTAGGCCTGTTGACTTAATAGAGTTAGGAATATAGTTTAATTCTCTTTCTACTAAAATCTTAACCTCATCCATTCCCATAACGTTAACCTGACCAACACCAATGTTAGTATCATTAACTGAGAATCTCTTAAAATCCTGATAAAAGATTTCTTCTTCAGTCTTTTCAGAGAGGTTGCTACCTGCTCTAAACATTTCTCTACCATAGCTTTCTGGGTCGATGCCAGCAATAACTGCTAAGTCTCTTGCTGCTGCCTCATCCTCCCAAGTACATGTTGGTGATTTGAAAATCAATGTATCTGAAAGAATTGCAGAACACATGACTAAAGCCATAGTCTTTGATATCTCGATATTATTTTCCCTATACATCTTATAGACGATAGTACATGTACAACCTAGTGGCTGGTTTCTAAAGAATACAGGTGTGATGGTTTCAATTGAACCAAGTCTGTGGTGATCGATGATTTCCTGAATCTGTGCATTGTCGATACCAAAGACTGCCTGTGTCTTCTCGTTGTGATCCACAAGAATAATATTCTTCTTGCCTGCGCCAAGTAAATTTCTACGAGAAATCATTCCCACATATTTACCCTCTTCGTCTTCGATTGGGAAATCTCTAAAACGCTTCTTAGCCATTATATCTTGAATGTCTTCAATATAATCTCTTGTCTTAAAACCTATAAGCTTTTCTCTCTGCTTCATAAAGAAGCTAACTGGAATAGCCTGGTTCATAAGTCTGGCAACTGTGTAAGTATCATATTCTGTGCTGATTACTATAACACCTCTGTCGCTTGCAATCTTAGAAATTGTATTAGATACTCTCGCACCTTCACATACAATAATACAACCAGCGCTCATTTCAATAGCACAAAGCTGAGCTTCATATCTATTACCTAAAATAACGATATCGCCTTCATCAATCATCTCTTCTAGAATATCAGGATTAGCAACGCCAATAAGAAGCTTACCCTTTACGTAATTATTCTCCACATTACCTGTAACTACTTTACCATTTAATGTTTCAACGATATTAGTAAAGCTTGTATTAGATGTAGATAAAATCTTATTATCAAAAACCTCAAAATAAGATTTAGAAACGTCACCAATAGTTACAAGGCCTTCAAGGTTCTCGCCTTCTGTAATAGGCAATGTTACAACATCTAAACCTTTCATAAGTTCCCATGCTTTACGTACAGATAAGTCTCTATTAATACCTTTTGTTCTTCTAATCTCTATATCCTTTACCTGAGGACGTACATCTTTGATGTATTCTGGGGCCTTTAAGCCCGCCTTTTTTAATACGAACTGTGTCTCTTCGTTTAGATGACCAGCTCTTTTAGGCTCATATAATTCACTTTGAGTGATCTGATTTTTTAAATTAGCATAACTGATTGCTGAACAAATTGAATCTGTATCTGGATTCTTATGTCCTACAACCCATACTTTTGATTCGCCCATATAACCTCCACGTGCGAAAATTCGCTTATTTATTTATCTTCTTTTCCCTTTAATTAGCCTACACAAGTATAGCATATTGTTAATAGTCTAACAATCGTTTTAGTCATCTTTTTTGTATAATATTTCTCAATTATACGTTAATTTAGCAGAGTTTTTTGGTCATTTTTTATTAAAAATTTGTTCACAGTTCGTTAACTTTTTCTAGCCCTGTAGTATCTTTCTTGCTCTCCTGCTATGGGTTAAAAGATATCCTATTATTTTGTTAGACAATCTTACAAATACTAGAAGGATTCCAAGACCAAGTGCCATAAAGACTACTGTTATCTGCCATTGGAAGAAATCTAGTATTGCTATCTTAAATAAATTTGGAGCCACAATTATAGTTAATACAATTCCTACTACCATGGCGATGCAAAGTGCAAGTCTAAGTTTGTTTAATGGGTAGGAAACTCTAATTAAAGTTCCGATTCCCACTGCTAGCATAGACAGTATTGCCATGGTTGAAACAAGCTCGTGGCTTAAGCCCGTTAGATTTCCATATATCACAACTAGAACTACAATTATAAAATCCGTCAAACCGGATGGTAGAGCATTTACAATAACATTAACTAGGAAATGGCCTCTAATTAGGCTCTTGTTTGGTTGAAGAGCTAAGAAGAAGGACGGAATTCCTATGGTAAATGCACCAAGTAGGGATAGCTGTGTTGGATATAGTGGGTATAAATTTGCCGCAATAAGTGTAAATATAGTTAGTAAGATTGAGAAAATGTTCTTTACTAGGAAGAGACTTGCAGATCTTTGAATATTATTTACCACTCGTCTTCCTTCAGCCACCACCGATGGCATTCTTGAAAAGTCAGAGTCTAATAATACGATTTGCGCTGCATTTGCTGCTGCCTCACTACCTGTTGCGACGGCGATACTGCAATCTGCCTCTTTTAGAGCTAATACATCATTAACTCCATCCCCTGTCATAGCTACTGTTTTACCAGCTTCCTTAAGGGCCTTGATTATCATCTTCTTCTGCTCTGGGATTACACGGCCAAAGACTGTGTATTTGGCAACGGCTTTTTTAAGTTCCCTATAGCTTGTTAAGCTTGTTGCATCTATGTATTTATCTGCATTTTGAATGCCAGCTTTTGCTGCAATCTTTGACGCAGTAATAGAATTGTCACCTGAAATTACCTTTATATCTACGCCTTGTTCGGCGAAGTATTTAAAGGTCTCTGTTGCATTTTCTCTAATCTCATTCTCTAGGATTATAAAGGCCTTTGGTGTTATTGGCTTAGTTAGCGCCTTACCTTCTAGGATTTCACTTGTTTCGCCAAAGACTAATAATCTTGCGCCTTCTGAAGTTAGTGCCTTAATCTGCTCTTCGTATTTAGAAAAGTCACTTGTTAGCACATATTCTGCGGCGCCAAAGACTAGAGATCTGTCTTTAAATATTGCTGCCGAGTATTTGCTTGCTGATGAAAATGGACAAACTATATCTGTTTTTTCATCATTATCCGCTGGCAAAAACTCCTGCTGAATGGCCTTCATTGTCTCGTTATCTGCTGCCATGCTAGCAGAGGCCATCCTGATTTCTCTAGATACATTTTCATTAAAATCTTCATCTAGATAAATCACCTTGCTTACTGACATCTCGGGGTTTGTAATAGTTCCTGTCTTGTCCACGCAAAGGACGTTAACTCTAGCTAATGTCTCCACGCAATTCATCTCATGAATTAAAACTTGTTGTTTTGCAAGTCGCATAATTGAGACTACCAAGGTGATACTTGCTAGTAAATAGAGGCCTTCCGGTATCATGCCCACTAGCGAGGCAACTGTGGATACCACCCCTTCTTTTATTGAGTAGCCTAAAAAATAGACTGCTCGTATATACATAATTAATCCTAAAGGCACGATAATCACGCCGATTAAGGTTACCATTCTATTTAGAGAATCGATCATGTTAGTTTTCGTTTTCTTTCTTGTGGCTTTCGCCTCAGCATTTAACTTAGCCGCATAGGCTTCATCTCCAACTGCTGTAAGCACTGCTCTACACTGTCCTGACACAATAAAACTGCCTGATAATAACAAATCTCCGGCCTCTTTAATTACATCATCTGACTCCCCTGTAAGTAGAGACTCATTTACCCTAACTGTTCCACTCCTGATTACTGAATCTGCGCAGACCTGATTTCCTGCGCTAAACACACACATATCTCCACGAACCAAGGTCCAAGAGTCCACCACTGTTTCACGGCCATCTCTTATAACCCTAGTTTTTGGAGCATTCACAACATTTATCTTATCTAAAACTTTCTTGGCCCTTATCTCCTGAACTATACCTATGATGGTATTCCAGATGATAATAGGCATAAATGTTATATCCGTATAAGATTTTACTAAGCATAATAAAACTGCAAAAGTAATAAAGATTAAATTGAAGTAGGTAAAAATGTTACTAAAAATTATCTGCTTTATAGTCTTAGAGGGCTTATTAGTTGAAATATTACTAAGCCCCTCTAAGTTTCTTTTACGTACTTCCGCCTTAGACAAACCGCTATCTATGTCGGTTTGCAGTAATGCATCGTTATTAATATACTCTTCTGTACTTCCTCTAAAATTAGCTACTCTATTAGCTATCTTTCCGACAACTTTACTGTCCGCAACATTGTCGACTGCTTTTCTCACTGTTATATATTTTTTATTCCTCATACTCAATTACCATACGTAGTTTACACTTATGTCTTAATTAAAGTAATCTTACTTTCTATTCTTTACTATATTCAATTGCCTTTGACACTTTATTTATTAATATTATAGCACCAATTGTTACAATTGTCTTAACAATAAAGCTAATTGCTATACTTGTTACTGATCTATAGTCATATACAGTAAATGAAAGAATTGATACGAGCTGAATTGCAATTGCATACCAACTCCACATGTAATTAATGTTCTTCTTCATTGCACCAAAAGTTGCAACCATAAGGAAGAGATTTAAGAATAAATCAAGTACTGCTGCAAGGCCAAGTAATGCCCAAATTGTTTCTGGTGCATAGAATAACTGGCTAAATGTGTCAGCAAGGCTTGTTATGTTAGCTTCTGTTAAACCTTCTGTAAGGCCTGAAATAAAGTCTGTTGTAACTTCGCCCTGGTTAATTAAAACCTGAGCATTAACATAGAATGCAAATATACTTAAGCCGTAGCTAAAGATGCCCTGTCCAATACCAATACCTAAACCTGCAAGATAAACATCTCCTGGACGCTCATATCTTGAAATCATCATCTTTAAGATGAACCATCTTGCAATTCCCATACCGATAGCAAGGAAAATTGCCTGCACTAGATTATATGCACTCTGATTATAACTAAAGGCATAGTCAATGGATGGAATCATTGCAAGAGCTGATACCACCAACTGAGAGAATATAAATCCAAAAATACCATAAGTTACAATACCAAATAAAAATGGAACAACTCGTCCATTCCATCTTCTAAAAATAATAATTGTGGCAACAATAATAACTGATAAGAATAATATTCCTCCCGCAGTTATAAATGATAATACGTCACCTGATAAAGTCTTCCCTATAAATTCATTAAAACTTTCCATTATTAATCTACCTTCCTTATTATTGAGGCCTTTAAAAATGCTACAAAAGACCTATATAAAATAATAACAGATAGCGCCTTAATCGTCTATTCTAGCTTTATAAACTTCTTATAAAAAGGCACAAAAAAAGAAGCTGTAAAGAAATCCTTTACAGCTTCGTCCTCTTTTACTATCTTTTCTCAATATATCTATCCGCCTAAGCCTCGATTCATTGGAAAAAGGTACGTCATAACCCCCAGATTAGAGCTTAGTAACGTTAGTAGCCTGAGGTCCCTTAGCGCCTTCTGTGATATCAAACTCAACTGAAGCACCTTCCTCTAATGACTTAAATCCTTCCATGTTAAGACCAGAGTAATGTACGAATACATCCTTTCCTGATTCATCAGAGATAAAGCCATAGCCCTTCTGGTTATTAAACCACTTTACTGTACCTTTCATTTAATAGTACCTCCATAAAATATCTAGTTGTTCTTAGTAAGTTAAGGTTCCCCTCCCTTAATAAAAATACCTTAATTATCTTAACATTTGCTTTATTGTATGTCAATAAGTTATAGTATTTCTCATACTATGTTTTTAGTTTTGTACAATCTAAGCAGCTAGGCGGAGGAAGCGCTCATCTAGCGCATCTTCGTTAGTGGAAGCCGGAACCGTATACATTACACGGCTAAGCTCGGTACCATCTGAATCAATTTGGGCAACAGATACGATATCACCTTCATTAACTGAGGCATTCTCTACCTTTAGGAGCCTATCATTAATCTTCTCTGTCGTATACTTCTTGTTATTTATAAATACCGTTGAGTAGTCATTAAAGTAAGTTCCTTCCACATACAGGTCTCCATCATATTCATAGGTTCCCGTTATAGAAATTGTATCTAGACCATAGTGTAAGTTAGTTGCTGTATATGGGCTTTCACCTTCGTAAATATCCTGATCTCCGTAGAGAATATCATATTCAAGGATTGTAAGATTCTTTAAATAGTCCTCTGAGTCATGGCTTGTCTGGTGATATTTAAAGATATTACCCTCTGAAATTCCTAATCTTTCAAATACGTAAGCAGTTAACTGATATGCTTCAAGGTCAACATCTTCCTTTTCCGTATCGAAGTTACTCCACATTACATATTCAGTCTCATAGATACTGTTATGTTTCATATCTGAATCTGTTAAGTTAAAGGTTGGAAGATGATCGCCATACATTACAAGTACAGTCTTCTCATCACGCTGAGATAACATATCTGTTAACTCGCCAATAAACTTATCCATATCATGAATCATGTTAACGTAATATTCAAAGCCTGTCTGATTCGCAGAATCAGGGAAATTGCTAATTGTAATTTCTGGTGTATAACCTTCAGGATATTCATTAGGATAATCACCATGTCCTTCAACAGATATTGTATAGATATAATCTGAACCATCTGTAGAATTAAGGGCTTTTTCAAGGTATTCTGTTAAGATTTCATCCTTTGCCCAGTTTCCATTAGGTGTAAGCTCAATTCCATCCATATATTCTATTGGTGTAAATGTATCGTAGCCTAAATGTGTAAATACCTTATTTCTTGTATAGAAAGTAGCATCGTTATTATGAACCACGTGAGTTGTATAGCCAAGATTTTTAAGGGCATAAGCTGCCGACTCACAAACCTTGTTTTGTAATACTGTCTTATATGGGTATTCACCAGGTCCAAAGTCATCAAGATTCATACCTGTCTGAACTTCAAACTCAGTATTTACTGTACCTGCACCAAATACAGGAACTGATAAATAACCTGATGTAAACTCGCTTTGTAATCTATTGAAGTTTGGAAGTACCTGTTCAGATACCTCTAATCCATTAATTTCAGTTGGATCAAAGAAAGATTCAAGCTGAAGAAAAATGATATTAGGTGTCTCTTGTGCAGTTTTCTCATCAGTTGTTGTGCTATCAATAGTTTCTTTTAGGTTTTCTACATATTCTTCTGAATAATCAGAATCCTTACTTACACCTCTATTTAATACACTTGTTGTAAAGCAATAAGTGAAACCGTAATTTTGGAAAGCATTTGATAAGTTACCAAAATCAGTTCCCATTACATTATGTAAAAGAAATGTTGCAATTGCTGCATATGTAAAAAGAATTACTAGAGCTGACTGGAAAAAGCCAAATAGGAAGAATCTTCTTCTTGAAAGCTCTGTTTCTACCTTGCCTGTCTTTCTAAAGAGAATGATAAGTAGGGCAATTACAGCAACTATTAGAACAATGATAAAGACAATGTTAATAAGTGTTAAATACATTGGCGCAACCTTTATTGCATCATCAATAAGTAAAAAATCCATTGCTGTAAATGGAGTTTTACGTGTTGATTTTACAATAAAGTTAGTTACTGCAAGACCTAACCAGCCCACTGAAATCAAAGTGTAAACAAAAGCTCTCTTCTTAAACATCATACCAATACTTAAACATGAAGCTATAATTAGCATGTTTACTAAGAAAATAACTGGTGATGTAAATGGCATCCAAATGCCTGATAAATTTCTTTTATTAAGGCACTCTATTATCATAGTAACAATTATTGAGTAACAAACTGGATGGATAATATCATATGTCCATATTTTCTTGAAAAAATTCTTTAAGACTTCCCATACTTTTAAGTCTTTTATCTTATCCATATATTCCTCCTTATTGTCTATTATTCGAGTAAAAACAAAAAAGGGCAGAAGCCAAATGGTTTCTGCCCTAATTATTACTTAGTCAACTTAAATGAACTCTTTAGTGAAACAATTCTGTTAAATACAGGTACGCCTTCCTTTGAGTCCTTGTTATCAACGCAGAAATATCCATTTCTTACGAACTGGAACTTATCTTCTGCTACAGAGTTGATAAGCTCAGGTTCAACTATTGCATCTTTAATTATTGTTAATGAATTAGGATTTATATTCATAGAGCCATCCTCTTCGTTATAAACGCCCTTCTCCTCATCAATAATATTCTCATATAATCTTACCTCAGCTTTTTTGCCCTCAGTTGCTGATACCCAATGGATAGTACCCTTAACCTTACGGCCTTCAACATTTCCTCCTTTAGTTTCTGGATCGTAAGTACAGTGAATCTCTGTAATCTTACCATCTGCATCTTTAGTGTAATCTACGCAAGTAAGAAGATATGCATTCATGAAACGAACTTCGTTACCTGGGAATAATCTGAAATACTTCTTAGGTGGTTCTTCCATGAAATCTTCTCTCTCAATAAATAGCTCTTTAGTAAACGGAACTTTTCTAGTTCCCATCTCAGGATTCTCCTGATTATTAGGAACTTCCATATATTCAACCTGACCCTCTGGATAGTTATCAACGATAACCTTAACTGGATCAAGAATTGCCATCATTCTCTTAGCCTTTGGCTTTAAATCTTCTCTGATACAGTATTCAAGCATTGGATACTCAACTGCACCCTGAGACTTTGTAACACCTACAAGCTTTGTAAACATCTTAATTGACTCTGGTGTAAATCCTCTTCTTCTAAGTGCTGCAATTGACACAAGTCTTGGATCATCCCATCCATCAACTACGCCATCCTCTACAAGCTTTTTGATGTAACGCTTACCAGTTACAACATTTTCAAGGTAAAGCTTTGCAAATTCAATCTGCTTTGGTGGGTTCTCATACTCAAGTTCTCTTACAACCCAGTCATATAAAGGTCTGTGGTCTTCAAACTCAAGTGTACAAATTGAATGAGAAACGCCTTCAATAGCATCTTCAATAGGATGAGCAAAATCATACATAGGATAAATGCACCAAGTATCACCTGTTCTGTGATGTGTCATGTGAGCAACTCTATAAATAACAGGATCTCTCATATTGATATTAGGGCTTGCCATATCAATCTTAGCTCTAAGCACCTTAGAACCATCTTCAAACTTACCATTCTTCATATCTTCAAAGAGAGCTAAATTCTCTTCAACAGATCTATCTCTATATGGTGAGTTCTTACCTGGTTCTGTAAGTGTTCCTCTGTACTGTCTAATCTCTTCTGCAGATAAGTCACATACGAATGCCTTACCCTTCTTAATTAACTTAACTGCTGCCTCGTACATCTGCTGGAAATATCCTGATGCAAATAATACGTCACCATGCCATTTAGCACCAAGCCATTCAACGTCCTTCTTAATTGATTCAACGAATTCTTCCTTCTCTTTAGTAGGATTAGTATCATCAAATCTCATATTAAACTGACCGTTGTACTCAGTTGCTAAACCATAATTTAAAAGAATCGACTTAGCATGTCCAATATGAAGGTAGCCATTAGGTTCTGGTGGGAATCTAGTAATGACTTTCTTGCAATGCCCTTCTTCTATATCTTTATCAATAATCTGTTCAATGAAATTCTTGGAAACAACCTCGTTTTCCATAAATAATGTTCCTCCGTTTTCTAATATGCCATTAGCAATAATCGTTTTTATTCGAATTTTAGCAAAATACAAAAATTATTGTACCCCAAAAGCCTTAGTTCGTAAAGTTATAAGCTAATTAAAATCTAGTAAATTAGATTAGTGTGTAGCTTTATTATACATGTCCTGTAACTCATCAATAGTGAAATTGTAATGAGTATTACAGAAATGACAGTTAACCTCGATTGGCTTATTGTCAGCAATCATCTTAGATAATTCTTCTCTACCGATACTAATTACGGCCTTAGAAACTCTTTCCTTAGAGCAGTTACACTTAAAGCCAGTATCAATAGTATCAAGGATTTCAAGATCCATGTCTCCTAAAATGTGCTCTAAGATCTGTTCTGGGCTCATACCCTCTTCAAGCATGTAAGTAATTGACTTAACGCTCTTAATTCTTTCTTCAAGCTTATCAATAAATTCCTCGCTAGCATTTGGCATAAGCTGAATAATAAAGCCGCCTGCCTCTCTAACTGTATTATCATGATTCATTAATACGCCTAAACCTACTGAAGATGGAACCTGTTCTGAAGTTGCAAAATAATATGTTAAATCCTCAGCGATTTCACTTGTAATAAGGATTGTATCACCAATATATGGTTCTCTAAGTCCGATATCCTTAATTACTGATAAAACACCGATACCTACAGCACCTGCAATATCAATCTTACCGTCCTTTAGTGGAAGCATAACCTCAGGATTTGCAACCATACCCTTAACTTCACCCTTAGCGTTGGCAGTAACTGTCATAGCGCCAATAGGTCCATTACCCTTAATCTGGATTGTAAGCACATCGTCGTCATTCTTCATCATTGTACCCATCATTGCGCCACCTGCAAGTAATCTACCAAGGGCTATAGTTCCAATAGGGCTCATGTTGTGACGGCTTCTAGCTTCTTCTACTGTATTCTTACATGTAATAGCAAAGGCTCTAACCTGTCCGCCTGCTGCTGTTGCTCTTACTATATAGTCTTTCATCTTAGTTTCCTTTCTATGTTTAATTAAATTAATCTGTTACTTTTATTCTTAGAAACATTTTCCTAATTACTTCTGTAAAACGAAGTAAACTCTCTCTGAGTCTGGCTTTGGTGCATCCTTTGAAAATGCATCATATAGGGCAAGCACAGAAAGGCCCGCATTAGCTGCTGCCTCCTTAACTTCCTCTAATTCAAAGCCATGCTGAAAATGCTGTTCCTCATATCTATTAAAACTGCCGTCTTCATTCATAACAAAAACAGCAAGATCATATTCATTATTCTTATCGTCGTCGTTATAATAATTATCCCATATAAAAGCTGATTCGTCACGATTTTCCGCATAAGTATTGTCAGCTAATATATCTCTAAAGAAATGTATTGTCTTTAGATCAAAAACAAAAACGCCACCATCATTGATGTTCTCTGCCACGCACCTAAATACAGACTCTAAATCTTCCTTACTTGTAATGTAATTCATAGAGTCACCAATACTTGTAAATGCGTCCACCTTAAAGGGAAGTTCAAACTCACGCATATCCTGACAAGAATAGAGAATATCTTGTCCACTTTCTTCAATTCTTTCAGCGGCTATAGCAAGCATGTCCTCAGACATATCAATACCTACAATGTCATAGCCTTCTTTTTCAAGCATTCTTGTAACAGTACCAGTTCCACAGCCTAAATCAACCACCGAGTCTCCAGCCTTTACACCAAGCTCCTTTAAAAGTCCAATCATATATTGTCCCCATTCATCATAGGGAATGTTATCCATGTATTCATCATATACATAGGCAAATGCAGTGTATGCGTTCATTATTACTCCTTATATTCATATACCCCTTGGCAAAAACCAAGGGGCACACATTGTATACTAATTTATATTCTAATTAGGCTATCGTTAAAATTAACGACCACAGCACTGCTTATACTTCTTACCGCTTCCGCATGGACATGGATCGTTACGTCCTATCTTCTTACCTTCTCTAACGAAAGTACCAGAAGCCTTCTGCTTCTTATAAAGGTTCTTTCTTACTTCTTCTGAAAGTAAGTTATCCCATTCAGGAAGTTCATATAACCAATTAGCCTTGCAGCCAACCATGTTGTAGTAAAGCTTTTCTCTATCATATTCAAGAGAAACTTCTGTATCCTCTTCCATAGTCTCAATTGGATTAGGAGTTACTAAGCTATCGTTAATACCATCTAAGAAACCTGTCATAAGTAAAACTTCTACGTTAAACTTACTAGCTAAGTCCTTAACGCTACCCTTAACTACTTCGTCTGGATTTCCTAAAATTTCCTTATAGATTCTCTGCTCTTCTGTAAAGTAAGCATTCCAGAAATTCTCAGCAGCCTTAGGATCTGCTTCTGTATTGTACGCAAGATTTCTCCATGTTTCTAAAAGTGCCATGTTTAATACCTCTTCCTTATTATTTATTCCTATTATTTAGTGTATATAAAGACACGACTCCAAACTACACTAAAAAGTATTACTATGGAATTATAACATAGAATAATTTAAAAGCAAGCATTTAAAAAGAGGCTCTGTAAATGCCCGTGGATTCTGCATTTTCAAAAGCCCCTTAAATACTCGCTTGTCATAATTCCCCTTATTATTAGGAAAATGTTCTAAATTATAGAGTTATAATTAGAACCTGTTACGTAGGTGTAACCGCCCTCTGAATCATAACTACCTGTTGCTGCAAGCTTAGCAAGTGCACTTGTTGCATTGCTATTCATAGTTGAAGCGCTTGCACTAATCTGATTAGCAATTGATGCATCCTTTGCAAAAATCGACTTTAATGTGGATACATCTGCCTTATCAAGTGTATCTTTATCAAGACTTAAACTATTATCACTATTAACTGTTATTCCCACTGAAGATAATATACCTGAATTTATATTAGTGGATTTAACCATAAAATTAGCAGATCTAAGAGTTGATGTAATATTAGAATCTGCTGCAGAATCTACTAAATTGTTGTAATCCTTTACAAAGCTAGATACTGCCTTATAAATTGCATCTCTGTCATAATCTGTTGTTTCATTACCTTCTGAGTCTGTAGTCGTCTTCTTTTCCCAAAGGCTTGAACTCGTTAAAGTCTTTACATCCTTAATAACCGCTGCTGAAGCACTCTTAATTGTTGTTTCAGTATTCTTCTCGGCAGATGACTTAATTATGGAATTAGTGGTTGAACTAGTTGTTGTATCTTCTTCCTCATCCTGAGAGTAATAGTTATTAAGTAACTTCTTGTAACTACCTGACTTTATAGAACTAAGCTGATTAAGATCTAGACTATAAATGCCCGACGAACTTGACTGTAAGCTTGAAAACAAGCTAGTAATATTAGAATTTATGCTCGACATCTTAACACCTCCTTGTTATTAAGAAGCCCATTGACCTATTGTTTCTAATACCATTATATCACAACTTGTAAAAATGTCTATCAAAAGTACTATTTATTTTCTTTAGATGATACTTCCTCACTAGTTCCCTTGCCGCGAAGGAACTTATAAACCAATAACATGGCATAAGCTACTACTGGTAAAACTATATCTGTATAGATTAAACCTCTAAACAATGTGTTAGTAACCTCGCTATCAATAAAAGCCACCACAAGAGTTGTAAGAAGTAAAATTCCCCATAAAACTACTACTGTTAAGGCTGCGATTCTCTTTAATTTCTTCATATTTCTAACTTCCTATCCTTATTAAAATTTTATTTACTCAAGTATACACAAAATACTATTGCATAGGCAATAAAAAGATTATATTATAATCTTAATAAAGCCGGTACATTTTAATATTAACTAGGGAGATAAGGTGTGAGAATAGTGCTATGATTATTTTTGAAAATATATCTCTAAAGCCAGTAATCAAGCTATTTCTAGATAACTTATTTTATAGGTATATTATAGTAAAAATCCTTGACTACGCCCATGCCTTATAGTATTTTATCATAGCAAGTGATTGAGAAATGCCTCATCACTTCTAGGTGTTATCTTATCTTAGATAAGATTTTACTCGAAATTTAGTAAGAAATGAGGGTTCGTGTATGGATCAGTTAATGGACATTTTATCAGAGTACAATTCAGAAATTGATTTTGAAACTTATGAAGCTTTAGTAGACGACGAAATTTTATTAAGTGATGACCTTGAGAGCCTTGCTCAGGAGCTTAATGATGCCTATGACATCAACATCACAGCTAATGACATCGTTCCTGAAAATTTTAACTCTGCTGAACTTATTTGGGAATTAATCCAAAGATTATCAGAATAATTAAAGATAAGAATTGCTTAAAAACAAGAAAAGCGCAGGCCAATTATGGTCTGCGCTTTATAAATTTCTAATTATTAGTTTCTTAATTTAGCTTCTAGATTCCATAATCTTTACAGCATTACTTGTGCCAATTCTATCAGCACCTGCCTCAATCATGGCAATTGCAGTGTTATAATCTCTTATTCCACCTGAAGCCTTAACAAGGCCTTCCTCACCTACAACTTCCTTCATAAGAGCCACATCTCTTAGAGTTGCGCCTCCTGTTGAAAATCCAGTTGAGGTCTTAACATAATCTGCTCCTGCTTCCATAGAAAGCTCACAGGCCTTTTTCTTTTCCTCATCAGTTAATAGGCAAGTTTCAATAATCACCTTTAAAACATGTCCCTTTGTCGCCTCTCTTACAGCCTTAATATCCTCAAGCACAATTTCATATGCCTTGGCTTTAAGGGCGCCAATTTGAATTACCATATCGATTTCTTCTGCGCCATCTTCAATAGCCTTCTTTGCCTCAAAGGCTTTTGTTTGCGTATTCATAGCTCCTAGTGGAAATCCTACAACTACGCAAGTCTTAACAGCTGTGTCCTTTAATTGCTTCGCTACTAATTTAGTGTACGCTGAGTTAACGCAAACCGATGCAAAGTCATATTTCTTGGCTTCCTCACACAATTTTTCAATATCTTCTGGTGTGGCATCTGGCTTTAAATTAGTATGATCAAAATACTTTTCAAAATCCATAATACCCTCCTATCTAGTAATACTTATTACTATGCTGATTATATCATTATTATCCAAAACAAGCTAGTTGTTTAATTTTTTAAAGAAGCCCTAAAAAGCTAACTGATAGCTAAAAGTCTTGCTATCAGTGCTTTCTAGGGCTTTGAGAACATTTATAAATTCTATGATTAGTTTCTTTTAGAAACTAGTTCTTCTTGTAGTTTGAAACTCTGTGGATGATTTCATGTCTTCCTGGACCATTAGAAACCATTGTAATAGGAGCTTCGATTTCTTCCTCGATTGCTTCGATATAATCGCGGCATTCCTTTGGAAGGTCTTCGTAATTTTTGATTCCTCTGATTTCGCACTTCCAACCTGGGAACTTCTTTAATACAGGCTTAGCCTTCTCAAGCTCAGCTGTTGTAGGGAAGTCCTTAGTTACCTTACCATCGATTTCATAACCTACACACATAGGAATTTCATCGAGGTATCCAAGTACGTCAATTACTGTAAGGGCAACTTCTGTTGTACCCTGCATTCTAACACCGTAACGTGTTGCTACTGCATCAAACCAGCCCATTCTTCTTGGACGACCTGTTGTAGCACCAAATTCGCCACCGTCACCGCCACGAACTCTTAATTCCTGAGCTTCGTCGCCAAAGATTTCTGAAACAAATGCACCTGCACCAACTGATGATGAGTATGCCTTAACTACTGTAACAACATCCTTAATTTCAGCTGCTGGAATACCTGCACCAATTGCACCGTAAGCAGCAAGAGTTGAGCTAGATGTTACCATAGGATAGATACCGTGATCTGGATCCTTAAGTGAACCTAACTGACCTTCAAGTAAAATCTTCTTACCTTCCTTAATTGCCTTATGAAGGTATGCTGAAGTATCGCAAACATAAGGTGCGATCATTTCTTTATATTCCATGAGAGTATTAAAGATGTCCTCTTCCTTAAGAAGTGGAGCGTGATAGAGATGTTCTAGCATAACATTCTTTAATGTACAAACGTTACTAATCTTATCCTTAAGTGCTTTCTCATCTCCGAATAATTCGCTAACCTGGAAACCAATCTTAGCGTACTTATCTGAATAGAATGGAGCAATACCTGACTTAGTAGAGCCAAAGGACTTACCTGCAAGTCTTGCTTCCTCGTATGTATCAAAATCTACATGATAAGGCATCATAATCTGTGCTCTATCTGACACCAAAATCTTAGGCATTGGAACATTTCTGTCTGTTAAGCTCTTTAATTCGTTAATTAAATAAGGAATATTTAGAGCTACTCCATTACCTATAATGCTTGTAGTGTGATTATAAAATACACCAGATGGGAGTAAATGAAGTGCAAATTTACCATAATCATTAATGATTGTGTGTCCTGCATTACTTCCTCCCTGGAATCTTACAATAATATCTGATTCCTCGGCGAGCATATCAGTAATCTTACCCTTACCTTCGTCGCCCCAGTTAGCACCAACAATAGCCTTTACCATAGTTACTTCCTCCGTCCCGTTTTACGGGTATAAAATTATATGTTTTATCTAGAAAAGCCACTATCTAGATCGTGAATCTAGATAAGCCATCATCTAGATTAGCAAATGCCAATAAAAATAAACATTTGCCACACCGGTTTATAATATCAAAACAAAAAGGAATATGCAAGAAATTAGACGAAATTGTTAGGATTGTTTTATATCTTTAACTTAGAAAATCTGAGTAGTAAAAAAAGCTATTGAGGGGAATTGAACCCCCGACCTCTTCATTACCAATGAAGTGCTCTACCACTGAGCTACAATAGCAAATCTGCTAAATTATAGCATAAATTAAGTTATTTTATCAACTTAATTTATACTATTTTGCAGATAATTTTTTCTTTATTCTTGTTAGTGCATTATCTATGGATTTCGGCGTCTTTTTAAGAGCTTTAGCTATCTGCTGATAGTTTTGTCCCTTCTTACTTAGGGCAAAAACTTCTCTTTCAAAAGCGCTTAATTTAGTCTTAGCATCGGCATTAATTGTAGAAATCTCCTCCTTGCTAAGATAAGCATATTCAGGATTATAAAAATCATCAGCTGCTAGATTATCTCCAATAGTCATCTCCTCATCATCTCCCTGACCAAGAGGCTGGTCTAGGCTAATATAGCCATTAAGGGGGAGATTCTTTTGTCTATTAGAGGCCTTGATTGCGTTTTGGATTTGGCGTTCAATGCAAATGTTAGCAAAGGTAGTAAATTTCACGCTTCTTTCCACATCATAGTCTCTTACAGCATTAAAAAGGCCTATCATGCCTTCTTGAATTAAATCTTCCTTATCACCGCCAGCAATAAACATAGTTTTTGCCTTATACTTAACCGTATCCTTATACCTTTCGTATAGGAGATTAGCTGCGGCTTGATTTTCATTTTCCTTATAATCTCTTACTAAATCTTCATCAGTCATTGCTGATAATTTATCCATATACACCCTCTATTAATTAGTCTGTTAAAATCTTAAGCCATTCTCTGTCTTACGATTTCATAAGCAAGTACGCCTGCTGCCACTGAAGCATTAAGGGAATCAATATCCCCCTTCATTGGGATTGAGGCTACAAAGTCACATTTTTCCTTAACAAGACGGCTAACGCCGTTACCTTCATTACCAATAACTAAGCCGATAGGGCCTTTTAAGTTAAGATTATACATAGTCTCACCGCCCATATCTGCGCAGACAAACCAAAGGCCTTCCTTCTTTAACTCTTCAATAGTCTTAGAAATGTTAGTTACCTTGGCAACAGGTGTGTAGTTAATAGCACCAGCTGATGTCTTAGCTACTGTAGCTGTAAGGCCTACTGCTCTACGCTTAGGAATAATCACCCCATGAGCCCCTGCCTGATTAGCTGTTCTTATAATTGCGCCAAGATTGTGTGGATCCTCGATTTCATCTAAGATAAAGATAAATGGATCTTCACCCTTTTCTCTTGCAAGATTAAGGATGTCCTCAACTTCTGCATAATCATAAGCTGCGCCAATGGCTACAACTCCCTGATGACGGCTTGTTCCAGCAAGTCTATCAAGTCTTTCCTTATCTACAAAGTTAATAATGCAGTCAGTTTTCTTAGCTTCTCTTATAATAGTCTTAATTGGGCCATCTGTGCTACCATCTAAGACAAACAGCTTATCTATTGTTTTACCTGATCTAAACGCCTCTAAAACCGCATTGCGGCCTTCAAAGGTCAATTCCTTATATCTCATTAGTCCTCCTATTAGTTGGCTTTCTTGTCTTCATCTCCTCTGAAGCAAGTCCGATTTTTACAAGTTCTACCAATCTATCAAATTGCTCTGTTAAATATAAATAGCCAACTAAGGCCTCAAACCCCGTTGCTCTTCTATAATCTGTAATAGAGGCATTCTTTGCGGAAGTATAAGACTTTGCATTACGGCCTCTTTTATATATAGCTTCCTCATCGCTTGTAAGCAAAGGCTCAAGGACACCAATCATAATAGACTGGGCCTCTGCCTTTACTAATGATGAAGCTTGTTTATTCATTTTATTAACCTGAGTGTTGCCCTCTGAAACAATCTTAGTCTTTATGATTAAATCATAGGCACAATCCCCGATATAGGCTAATACTAGAGGAGATAGCTGTCTTGGATTAGTCTCATTTAAATTAAGGCCCTCAAATATAGCCTTAGTAAAACTTAAGCTCTCTTCCATCTTACACCTTCTCTTGTATCCTCTAATACAATACCCTTTGAAAGTAACTCATCTCTGATTTCATCAGCTCTTTTAAAGTTTCTTTCCTTTCTTGCAGCCTGACGCTCATTGATTAAGTTCTCAATGTCAGCATCAAGTAACTCAGCTTCCTTAACCACCTTAAGGCCAAGGATATCTGAAAATGTTACGATAGCCTCTCTTAACTTAGCAATAAATTCCTTGCTTGATGCAGCATTAGCGTTAGAGTTAGCAATCTTTACCATATCAAAAATTGCAGAAATAGCATCAGCTGTATTAAAGTCATCATCCATAGAAGCTTCAAACTTATCCTGGCAAGCCTTAATTTCAGCAAGCACCTTTGTCTCTTCTTCTGTTAAGCTTTCAGCTGTTGCTGCATTTGCCAATTCATCAAGATTAGAAACTGCAGTCATGATTCTATCTAAACCATTCTTAGCTGATTCCATAAGCTCGCGGCTAAAGTTAATTGGATTACGATAGTGAGCGCTAAGCATAAAGAATCTAAGTACACCTAAATCGTAATGTTCTGCTATATCTCTTACTGTAAAGAAGTTGCCCTCTGACTTAGACATCTTCTTATTGTTAATATTAAGGAAAGCATTGTGCATCCAGTATCTTGAAAATTCTACACCATTGCAGCATTCTGACTGAGCAATTTCATTCTCATGATGTGGGAATACTAAATCTTCACCACCTGCATGAATATCAATTGTATCGCCAAGATACTTCTTAGCCATTACAGAACACTCAATATGCCAGCCTGGTCTACCCTGTGACCACTGTGATTCCCAGTAAGGCTCGCCGTCCTTCTTTGGCTTCCATAATACGAAATCAAGTGCATCTTCCTTCTCATCAGCTCCAGAAACCTTAAGGGCATGTGCCTCATCTCTGTGGCCTGCCTCTAAGTCGTCGATATTCTTCTTAGATAATTTACCATACTGATCAAAAGAACGTGTCTTAAAATATACCGTTCCGTTCTTTGCGTAAGCATGTCCTTTTTTTACAAGAGTACCAATCATGTCAAGCATACCAGGAATTTCCTTAGTAGCTAAAGGATGTGTTGTTGCAGGCTTAATATTCATGCCTTCCATATCCTTCTTACACTCAGCAATATATCTCTGGCTTATAACGTCAGCAGTTGTCCCCTCTTCGTTAGCCTTCTTAATAATCTTATCATCAACATCTGTAAAGTTAGATACGTAGTTTACCTCGTAACCCTTATATTCAAAGTATCTTCTTACAGTATCAAATACTATCATTGGTCTAGCATTACCGATATGAATAAGGTTGTAAACTGTAGGTCCACAAACATACATCTTTACCTTACCCTCTTCGATTGGTACAAATTCTTCCTTTTTTCTAGTTAAAGTGTTATAAATCTTCATTTTATTACCTTCCCTGTAAACTCTTTTAGTTTATAATCATATGATCTCTATTCTCAGCAACCTGTTTCTCAATTTTACTTATTCTCTTTAAGATTCTCTCATTCTCATCCTTAAGCTTGCAGAATTCTGCTGCAACTGGATCTGGTAGTGTTACCTGATCGAGGTTTTCAATTAATCGCTTACAATCCTGAACCACAATCTTACCTGGAATACCAACTACAGTACAATCATCTGGCACATCTCTTACTACAACAGAACCTGCGCCAATCTTACAATCATTGCCGATCTTAATATTACCAAGAACCTTAGCACCAGCACCAACCATTACATTATCACCTAAAGTTGGATGTCTTTTGCCATGCTCCTTACCAGTACCACCAAGTGTTACGCCCTGATAAAGAGTAACGTTATTACCTATAATGGCAGTTTCGCCAATTACTACTCCATGACCATGATCCACAAAGAAACCCTCCCCAATTACAGCACCGGGATGAATCTCAATACCCGTCTTTCTTGCTGCTCTTTGAGAAATTTTTCTTGCTCTGTAAAAATGTCCCTTTTCATACAATTTATGGGCTCTTCTATAGTGATAAAGCGCCCAAAAGCTTGGATATAAAAAGACTTCCCAATTTGATTTAAATGCCGGGTCCTTTTGTCTAATTACTTCGGTTTCTTGTTTTACATATTTTAAAAAATTCATACAATCGCTTCCATTTCATTTAACTATTCTGATTTTTTGGACAATTTCCGTTGCAACCGCCGCAACAATTTGTCATATCAGATTCACCATAAATGTAGTTATCCACTGATGAAATAGACGCAATAGCCTGAGATGAAATTCCCTGACCATTACCTGTAAAGCCTAAACCTTCTTCTGTTGTTGCCTTGACATTGACCTGGTCAATTGATAAACCAAGGGCCTTAGCAATATTTTCTCTCATTGTATCTATATAGGGTCTCATCTTAGGTTTTTGAG
>NZ_JAEEVD010000072.1:0-9613 GCF_016290755.1 Lachnospira sp. | reverse complement strand
ATTTAAAGAATCCATAATATCTGAGTAATTTCCATTTAAGAAACTTATTACATCATCAATTCTTTTACGATACTCTTCCATAGAAATGTAGCCCTGACATGGGGCATCGCACTGTCCGATATGATAATTAAGACAAGGTCTTTCCTTGCCAATATCTGCTGGCAACTTTCTATTACAGGTTCTAACCTTATAAAGCTTAGTCAAAAGTTCGATAGTATCTTTAACTGCTGCCGATGAAGTATATGGGCCAAAATATTTTCCTGTACCATGCTTCATAGTTCTAGAAAAAAGAACCCTTGGGAAGGCCTCATTTACAGTAATTTTAATAAAAGGATAGGTCTTATCATCCTTAAGCATTGTATTGTATTTAGGTCTATGTTCCTTAATAAGATTATTCTCTAAAACAAGAGCTTCAAGCTCTGAATCTGTAATTATGTACTCAAAGTAAGCCACACGAGACACCATCTGAATAATCTTTGGAGAGTGATTTCTGTGACTTTGAAAATATTGTCGCACCCTGTTCTTTAAAATCTTGGCCTTGCCAACATATATAATATTGTCGAATTTATCATGCATTATATATACTCCAGGCTTAGCTGGAAGTTTCTTTAATTCTTCTTCTAAATCAAACATATTTTTTTCCTATCAATAAACTTACTTGCTAAAATAGCACCATTTTCATTCTTATTTTTATTATATCCTTGTAATTTTTAATCATCAATTGGATACAATTATTTTTTATCTTTATTTCACAACTATATAAATTGTGAAATAATTCTATACATCTTGATACCTATAAAAAAGGATATGCCTTAGAGAATGGAATTAAGTCCATTCCCTATTGCATATCCTTTTTACTATGTCTTATTTATAAACTCGCTTTAGTAGTAGATTTTCCTATAAATAGCTCTTAAGAGTTTCAACCTTATCAAGATGCTCCCAAGGTAAATCTACATCTGTTCTACCAAAATGACCATAAGCTGCTGTCTGCTTATAAATTGGTCTTCTAAGGTCTAACATCTTTATAATACCATTTGGTCTTAAATCGAAGTTTTCTCTTACGATTTCAACTAACTTATCTTCTGAGAGCTTACCTGTTCCAAATGTATCTACTCTAACTGATGTTGGAGTTGCAACACCAATTGCGTATGATAACTGGATTTCACATCTGTCTGCAAGACCTGCAGCAACGATGTTCTTAGCAACATATCTTGCTGCATAAGCTGCTGAACGGTCAACCTTTGTACAATCCTTACCTGAGAAAGCACCACCACCGTGTCTTGCTGCTCCACCGTAAGTATCTACAATAATCTTACGTCCTGTAAGGCCTGAGTCACCGTTTGGTCCGCCAATTACAAAACGTCCTGTTGGGTTGATGTAAATCTTAGTGTTCTCATCAATCATCTTAGGATCAACGATTGCATCAATTACATACTTCTTAATATCAGCATGAATCTGATCCTGAGTTACATCTGCAGCATGCTGGCTTGAAACTACGATAGCATCAAGTCTTACTGGCTTGTCGTTCTCATCATATTCTACTGTAACCTGAGTCTTACCATCTGGTCTTAAATAGCTAAGTGTGCCATCCTTACGAACCTTAGTTAACTGTAAAGAAAGCTTCTGAGCTAAGTTTGCTGAGTATGGCATGAATTCAGGTGTTTCATTAGTTGCATAACCAAACATCATACCCTGGTCACCAGCACCTGTCTCTAAATCGTCCTTGCCATCTCTTGTTTCAATAGCATTATCAACACCCATAGCAATATCTGCTGACTGCTTATCAAGTGCAACCATAACTGCACATGTATTACCATCAAAGCCCTTATCAGATGAATCGTATCCGATATCTGTTACTGTCTTTCTAACGATTGAAGGAATATCAACATTAGCCTTAGTTGTTACTTCTCCCATAACCATAACAAAACCTGTGTTAGTAAGTGTCTCACAAGCTACTCTTGAGTATGGATCCTGCTCAAATAATGCATCTAAAACTGCATCTGAAACCTGATCACAGATTTTATCTGGATGACCTTCTGTTACTGATTCTGAAGTGAATAATCTTTTTTCCATTGTCTTGGATTCTCCTTTCGATCTTGAACAATTGTTATCATCTCGTGAATATTTTTTATATCTAAAAATAGCGAACTGCAAAAAAATAAGTCCCTTAAGGGACTCTAAATAAATTCAGACTCCTCTTATTGTTCGAAATTCTCTCGCTCAGGTTGGCACCTTCCTCTAATCAATGTTAAAGGGGTTGCTGGGTTTCATCGGTCCTATGTACCTCCACCACTCTAAATAAGGGATATAATCAATATTCAATTAACGCACAAATCGATAGTTCTCTATCGTAATAGCATGATAATATATGTAATCTTATTCGTCAAGACTAAATTTATGTTAATATTTTTAAATCCTAGTAACATTTTTAAAACCCCAGAGCAGCATACACCACTCTGGGTAAAAATGAAGAAGGAAGTTATAAAGCTAATTAATTAAGGCCACGATTTCTAGATTTGGCTCTCTAGATAAATCTATCAACCTTTTCCCCACTAAGACTGTCGGCCTTGAGAGGTCATTTTCATTAACCAAAATTACCTTTCCGGCACTGCCATCTGACAGTCTCACATCTGTATGTATATAGGAAGTAACTATGTTTCTTAAAAATGTAATAGCTACCGTTGGGTCATATTTGCTAAAGGAATCTTTATACATAATATCTACAACAGTGAAAGGACAGATAGCCTTTCTATAAACTCTATTAGCTGTCATAGCATCATATACATCTGCCACGGTTATAATCTTTGCCTCCATAGAAATCATGTCATCCTTTAGTCCAAAGGGATAGCCGCTGCCATCACATCTTTCATGATGTAAAAGGCAGGCTTCCTTAATTCTTTGGTCGATATTCTGATCCTTTAAGGCCTCGTAACCTAAATTGACGTGTCTTTTCATAATGGTATATTCATTATCCGTCAATCTACTAGGCTTAGTTAATATCTCAATTGGAATATTTAATTTACCCACATCATGAACAATTCCTGCAAGGGCTAATAAACGAATCTTTTCTTCATTATAATTTAGCCACCTGCCAATAGTTGATGCTAAAAGGGCAACGCTTACACTGTGGACATAAGTAAGGTCATCGTACTGCCTGATACTATGAATCATATCCAGTAGCTGCAAATTATTAGGAGTGGTCTTAAGGAGTTTTAACGGACCCTCTAATAATTTGGCTGTATCGATGGACTTGTTGAAATTGATTACATTTTCAAGCTCTTCCTTAACCTCCGAAACTGAATGTATAAATTCCGCCTCGAATTTCTGAAAAGCTTCAGACTCTCTTACCTTGTCGTAATATTTAACGGTTTCTCCTGATTCTTGTAAAAATGGTACGTCCTCGTTAGTGGACTCATTGTCAACGTAAACCTTAATCTCAAGTATATGATGATTTGAAATAGTTGAAATAAGGTCCCAATTTAGTACCGAACCCTTCTTTACTAGAAGATGTCCATCAGGTGTAATAACGTCTTTAGCAAGCGTCATTCCTACTTCTGCGTCAAATATAAATATTACGGCCTCTTCCATATTGTGCACTCCATTAATACTAATAAAACTATGGTATAATTATAAACTTTAAATTATCTTATGTCAACTTTTATACTTAATTATTGATAGTTTTAGAATATATCTTTGCATAAAAAAAGAACCTCTCAGCAGCTATTGTATAACGCTCTCCGCGTCCTACGTTCTCCTTAAGGTTCTTTTAAATACTTCTCCCGTTTAGTCCCTATCCTTAAGAACTAAATTTATGTTAAGCCAATGCTGTCCATTTCAGTTGGCATAACCACCTCAACCGCTGGAACATTGTCCACTTCGTTGATTCCATTTGTTGCTCTATCTTGATTTATGTTTCTTTCATTTACGAAAAATACAATGGCAATAAGAGCAGCTATTCCTATAAAAAGGGCTATAACATCCTTTTTTACAGCCTCTAATCTTTCTTCAATTGTAGGTCTTTTCTCATCATCTTCGTAGTAATTATAATCTTCGCTAAGAATCTTAAATAATCCCATTTTTAAAACCTCCAATTCTTCCTTGTATTTTCTTTATCGGAACTAATATAAAAAAATTAACCCCCAAATAAAAATTTTTTAAAAATTTATTTGGAGGTCAATATAAACTACTCTATTAAGTTTAGTTTATGCGATCTTATCTTTCGCATGTAGTGGCTTATCTTTGATTAATTTTGGAATATATCTAATCTCTGAAACTGTATAAACTGTTACAAAAGCCTTAGGATCAACTTCCTCAACATAACGCATAAGCTTTTGATATTCCTGCTTTGTAACAATACAGATAATTTCTTGTCTTGCTACCATATCATAGGCGCCAATTGCCTGATAGATTGTAGCGCCACTGTGTAAGCCATGTAAAATGTAGTTTCTAATAAGTTCTTCTTTTTCAGTAATGATACAAACTCTCTTCTTAATGTTTTGTCCAAAGATGAAATGGTCTAGGACAATACCATTGATGTAAGTTCCAAAAAGTGATAAAATCACTGACTTTGCATCATAGAAAAATATAGTCGAGCAGGCAATTAAAATTCCTGCAAGGGCCATTCCCTGACCAAGCTCTAAATGGAAATATTTATTAAGTACCTTAGCAACAATATCCATTCCTCCTGAACTTGCATTATCATTAAATAATAAAGCGCATCCAAGGCTTACTAGACATACATAAAGTATAACGTCTAGAAATGCATCGTTTGTAAGTGATAGGTTGTTAGGATATACATTTTCAAAAACTCCTAAAAATACTGGAAGCAAAAGAGATGTATAAATTGTCTTAAAGCCAAATTCTGAGCCAAAAAGGGCAAAACCTACTATTAATAAAAGGATGTTCATAATAAAGGTTAATTGCGAAACTGTAAGTGGCAATACATTTGCCAAAACAATAGCTAAGGCCGAAACACTAGAAATTGCTGTGTTAGATGGCTCCATAAAAAAATAAACTGCAAAGGCTATAATAAATGTGGCAAAAGCCATGTAAATTAAGTCTTTAATACACTCTCCTACAGAATTGTAGTTTGGTAAAATCTTAAAACTTTTAAGCTTGTTCATGATAACTCCTCTAGCTTTATTTAATTATTTTTATTTCTGTTATCTCTATTGTCTCTATGATTGCGACTATGCTTATTATCTCTATTATTGTCATTGTGACGATTAGCTCTGTGATTATCATTATTACGGTTATCTCTGTGCTTGTCGTTTCTTCTAGGTCTATTCTTGTTATCGCCGTAGCTTCTTCTAGCAAAGTTTCTTCTATAATTATTACGCTTATTATGGCGCTTAAACTTTGTTCTATCTAATTCAAGGGACCATTCTGTGCTTGCCTCTGGAATTTCCTTGCCCATGAGCTTTTCAATTTCATAAAGCAAATGTAACTCATCCTCACAGCAAAGTGTGTAGGCAATTCCTGATTCGCCGGCACGTCCTGTTCTACCAATTCTATGAACGTAATTGTCGGACTCTTCAGGTAAATCATAGTTAAATACATAATTTAACTTAGGGATATCAAGTCCTCTTGCTGCAACATCTGTAGCCACAAGAATCTGAACCTGACCTGAACGGAATCTATCAAGGGCATCTTTTCTTTGGCCCTGAGTCTTATCTCCGTGAATTGATACTGCAAGTAATCCTGCCTTAACTAAGGCCTTATGAAGTCTATCTGCACCCTTCTTAGTTCTGGTAAATACGATTGCGTTCTTTCTATCTTTACGTGGTAGCGAAAGATTTTCCGGGTTCTTGATTTCATTTTGTAAAAACTGAATAATGATTGTGTCTTTAAGCTCGCCCTTTGTGTAGATTAAGCGCTGGTCAACTGTTTCAGCTGCATCGTTTTGTGCTGCAACCTGAATACGAACTGGGTCTTTAAGCATCTGATTAGCCAAATCTTCCACTGCCTTATCCATTGTTGCTGAAAACATAATCATCTGGCGCCATTCAGGTAAAAGTGAATTAATCTTTCTAACATCTGGCACAAAGCCCATATCAAGCATTCTATCAGCTTCATCTAATACGAAATAATCTACGGATTTAAAATCTAGCACCCCTTCGTTATAAAGGTCAATTAAACGACCTGGTGTAGCAACAATAATATCTGCCCCACGCTTTAACTGTGCTAACTGATTGCCTTTTTTAGCACCTCCATAAAGACATACTGTCTTTAAATCCATGTATCTTCCGTACTTTTTAAAATTTTCAAAAGTCTGGATTGCTAATTCTCTTGTTGGTGTAAGAATAAGCGCTCTAACTCTTGCTCTTTTTCTAAATTCGATAGAATTAAGGATTGGCAAAGCAAATGCAGCTGTTTTTCCTGTACCTGTCTGTGCTAATCCTATAACGTCACTGCCTTCCATAATCACAGGAATTGCCTTCTCCTGAATAGGAGTAGCTTCTTCATAACCTGCTTTTCTAATGGCATTTAAAATATCTTTCTTAATTCCAAATTCTTTAAATTTCAATACTTTCTCTCTTTCTAAAAAAGACTGATCAGCTCATAAATAGTGCGATCAGTCTAGGTCTATTTCACTTTCATTTGCACGTGTCTCTAAGAGCAACCCCTCAATTATACAGTGCTTTCATAAAAATTACAAAACATATATTTAATTAATCTCTAAAGATTTTATAAATTTTCCAAAAGTTGCCCACAGGCTAAGTAAATATCATCCCAGGTTTTTTGAAAGTTTCCTGTATACCAAGGGTCAGCAACGTCTCTTTTTTGGCCTGCATATTCCATCATTAAATGAACTTTACCTTTAGTATCTTCCGGAATTAGTTTCCTTAGATTTCTAATATTATTAGAATCCATTGCAATGAGTAAGTCAAACTTATCATAATCCTCATACTTAACTTGTCTAGCTCTTTTCCCTTCACAAGAAATTCCATGCTTTGCAAGTATATCTCTAGCAGGAGGATAAACTGGATTTCCCACTCCATGCCAAATTTCTTCTGTTGAAGTTGCTGCTGATTCTATGTAAAACTCATCAGCCCTTCCCTGTTTTTCTACCATATCTTTTAAAATAAATTCTGCCATAGGCGAACGGCAGATATTGCCATGGCAGATGAATAACACCTTTATCATACTGATTTTATCTCCTCAAATCTTCTCAAAGCCTTGTAAATCCTGACTTTTCGACCTTTGTGCAATTTTACTTAAAATTTGTTATTCTTCCTACTTCATTGCCTGTATCTTATCATTCATCTTCTTGGCTTCTGCACGATAACATCTCATGAAAAGGAACCAGATAAAAAACGCAACAGCCAGCTGAATCGCCACAATTATAATTCCCTGACCGATGGTTGCAGACCCACCTATCCATCCTACTGCATAGGCAACGATTGTGTAAATCACGCAACCAATTCCCATGTGTATCAACACTCTAATCGGCACGGGCAGGCTTTCCTTCCTATACACGATAGTCGGAACTCCAAATCCAAGACCAACCAGAACACAACCGATGACCATCTTTGTAAATCTGTAATTCTCAAGGCTGAAGTTTCCTTTATACCCTATATCAAATACAATCCCAACCAGGCAAAAAATAGACATTGCCATTCCAATACTGATTACCGTGCTCTTTGCTAAATCTTTTATTGTCTCTTTCATTGCTTTCGCCTCCTATAATCCAAGATATTTTTTGAACTCCGGCAGATATGTTCTTGAGACATAATCCTTACATCCATTCTTCAGCTGAAGCAAAAGCGTTCCGCTGAATCCCGGCTCAATGCTGTCCATGTAAGACAGATTAATCAGTGTGGATTTTGATATCTGAATGAACTGTTTTCCTAATTGCTGGCCAATCTCATAGAGTCGTTTCCTGGAACGATATTTTTGATTTTCACCATAAATAATCGTATCTCCATCCTCCACTCTGACCATGTATATTTCTTTAGGCTGCAGAACGATAAGATTCTCTTCATTCTGCAGAGCAGTTATGGGAGTCTCGCTTGTGCTGAATATGTCAAGCATTCGCTGGATTTCTTCTGTTACCTTATCGGTGTAGATTACTGCATATGACTCCTTATATTCTGCAGAAATATCAACACTTACCTTCATACTTCGGCCTCCCTTATCTTTGATGATGTAATCATACAATATATCGAGTGTTCTGTCCTGACATTTGATGTAAATGGCAAAAAACAGAAGGTGAAATGTTAATTTATCATCGTAAATAAAACCTAAAGTCAATCTTCTTCCCATCTTATAAGTGCCATCCTGTCAGTTTCTGTCCTTAATAAGTACTGCGTTTCATATTGCATTATACTTATAAAAGTAGACACCTTTTATAGATATACCATTTATTTAGCCCATAGAAAAAACTATCCTTCATATTCACTAAACAACATTAATCCCCATGTCCATTGTAGTAAATCGTAAATAAAAGCCATTTTGCGTCTCCAATTTTTAACACAACTGATTATCGCATGTATTTGTAATGATTTTCAACTAATCCGCGTTCAAGAATCATGTTAACCAGAGAATCTAATCACTTATCTTTTTCAGCGACTGCCAGTATGCCCAAATCATGATAGATTACGAGACATCGCATATACAAAATCCCTTATAAAATCAGCATTCCGCTGCAATTCAACGACCTTGTCCACCATGTGATAACAATAATCTTGAACGCGTTATTTTACAATCATCTCACAATACCCCTTCACGGGCATTCCGAACGAAGCTTCATAACCCTGGAGTCCTCATAAATACTGCATTCTGTAAGAAACGGCGGAGTGTCTACAATGTGCAGATAATCCGACGTTTCACTTAAAAATAACATAATGGGATACGCCTAAAGTTGCAAATCATTACCACCGGCTTAGCCGGTGGTTTCCTCTGCGGCTATAAGCCGCTGTTCCCTGCTTGCCTCTAAAGAGGCTATGAATAATTCGCCTTCCGCACTGCGTTTACATGGCTGGCTCTAAAGAGCCTCTTTTATACGCCCTATTTCACCGGCTCACCCGTGAACGGGTCGATATATTCTTTCAGTGTCATTTGGTCATACTCTAAATCTTCTTTTAATTGATTTCGAATATACTCTTCGATTTTCTTTGCATTCTTTCCAACTGTATCAACATAGTAACCTCTACACCAAAAATGCCTATTACCATATTTGTACTTTAAATTTGCATGCCTTTCAAAAATCATCAGCGAACTTTCTCCTTTTAAATACCCCATAATCTCAAACACACTATACTTCGGTGGTATTCTCACAAACATATGTATATGGTCTGGGCATGCTTCAGCTTCTATTATTTCTATACCTTTTCGTTTGCATAATTCACTTAATATATGAGCTACATCTTCACGAATCTGATTATAAATAATTTTTCTTCGATACTTTGGTGCAAATACTATATGGTACTTACATTCCCACCTAGTATGTGCTAGACTATTTTTATCCATTTTTGGATACCTCCTTTGTTATTGTGCGGTTGGCGAACCAGCACTTATTATAACATTGGAGGTTTTTTCTTGAAGCTAAAGCTGTCTAGGAACACACCTGCAGGTGGTTTATTTTTATGCTATTACAAAAAAAGAGCCCGAC
>NZ_JAEEVD010000071.1:0-9675 GCF_016290755.1 Lachnospira sp. | reverse complement strand
TTTGATAAGTGGTTTGCAAACTACGATACAACTCCTTACTATCCTTATAAATTTACAATGTGGCAATACAGCCAATCTGGTAGCGTTGACGGCATTGACGGCGATGTTGACCTTGATATTTACTTAAAAGAAAAATAAGAGATACATTTTCAAAATTATAAATAATACAGATTATGCAAATGGTCCTAATTGTTTAGAACATCGTCTCTAAACTTTAGGATCATTTCTCTTGTTAGAGAGACATTATCTGGGGTTACCTCAATATCTTTGGCTGCAACCCAAGTTCCAACTGATAGCTCTTCTTCCTGAAGCTTGATTGTGTCATCATCTCCATCAAGCTCGCAAAAATAGCCTGATAGCTGAGAACCTGAAAGGCCCCAAGGCTGACTCTTATAATATCTAATATTCTTAACTTTAATGCCCACTTCTTCCATAACTTCACGTCTTACAGTGTCTTCCATAGTTTCACCGATTTCTGTAAAGCCTGCAACTAATGCATAGTTTGTGTAGGTTCTGCCGGCATATTTTGTAAGTAAAATCTTGTCTTTGTTAGTGATTGCCACAATAACAGCTGGTGAAATCTTAGGATAAATGCTATTTCCACAGACAGGACATTTCATCATACGTTCCTTAACATCTCTTTCTAATAGCTTTCCACATCTTCCACAGAACTTGTTATCTCTATACCAACCGTAAAGATGATAGGCAGTAATAGTGGCGTAGGCTAGAGCTCTATCCTTCTGAGTTCTAAAATTGTAAACGCCATAGTAATCAAAGCCTTCTAGGCTAGACTTATATTCCTTGTGAACATCAGTATCTGCAAGCTCTCCAAAGAAGTCACCCTTTAATACGATGTTATTTTTAAAGGCAAGGAAAAAGCGTTTAACTACTCTTACATTTTCAGAATCATAAATAGAACTATCCTTATCAATACTTGACTTATCCACATTATCCACAATATCAACACCCCTATTTTGTGGATAACTATCTTTCTTTTCCACTAAAGAGAAGAGATAGATATAGCTATATTTATCAGTATTTTCTGTGTTATCCACATTATCCACAGCGTTGTTGGTAACTATTCCTGCTTTAAACTCACTATATTGTGGAAAATATAATTCATTTTCCCCTATTTCCTTTGCTAAAACTGTGGATCCTGCAAAGCAAAAGATTGTGTCATCGTCCTTAGGACTTGCATTTTTGTATTGATTGTCTAAATGTAATGGATAAATATCTTGTATCATAATCTTACCACCTATCTATATTTTTGCTTAAGAAAAATCCCCACCAAAAGTTGATGGGGATAGTATTCTTATAAGTAAACTAATTCTTCCTTTGGAGCTTCGCATGGAGTAACTTCAGTGCAGTAAACTACAGGGCCCTTCTTCTTATAGGCCATCTGGAATTCGTTCTTAACTGTACCTGTTACCATTACCCACTGCTTGTTCTCTAATTCTCTAATCTTATCGTAGTAGCTAATGTAACCAATAAAGGATGTATCATCTGCGCAGCAAGTCATAACTTTACGTCCTGGAACGAAGTTCTTATCCTTAAAGTACTTATTCTTTAAAACCTGTCCCTTGAAACGTACTGTCTTACCGTTATAAACTTCTGGACGTTCATTAACATCCATATACCAAATACCATAATCTTCATCTTCAATTTCAATAATATCTGAATTTAAGTCATATGGTAACTGTTCTGAAATAGCAACCTGCTCGCCCTTATCATCTTCAAATACAATCTGAAGAGATGGATTAAGTGCCTTAACGCTACGTCTAAAGCTGCCTAAATCCATTCCTGGAGCACATCTATTAAAGACAACTAAGTCTACTAGCTTAACTGTCTCTGCAATAATTGAACGCATATTAGCCCACTGTAACTGGAACTGCTCTGCATTAATTAAAGTAATTGCCTGATAAATTTCCCAGCCGTTTGGCTTTTCTGTATCATAGATAAGCTGTGGAGCCCACATACCGTTATATTCTACTAATACAATCCATGGATCATATTTCTTATCAAGTTCAACTAACTTCTCATAAGTGAATTCTTCTTTTTCAAGAACAACCATGTCGATTCCGTTGTCTTTAAGGAACTTTTCAGAGTACTCTTCTTCGCCTTCTTCTAAAACAATTAAAAGCTTCTTCTGAGCTTCTTCAAACTGTCCCATCTCAACAGTATCAACGATAAATTTTGTCTTACCACTATCAAGCTGTCCATTAATTAAAAATATAGGAATCTGATATTGCTCTTCCTGTGCCATATTGTCCGCCTTTCTAAAAAAGGTGCGACATAAAAATATCTCATATCGCACCTATTCTACACATAATTATTATATTAGTTTTCTTTATAAAAGCCTTAGTTAGGAGCTTAAGCCCTATCTAAATTAAAGCTTAAATAAAGTCTTTAACTTCTCTTCATTTAACTTAGAACCGATAACACAAATTCTTCCTGTGAAATCTGCCTGTCCTTCTCTGATTTCGTACTCACCTGGTACTAAATCGAAGTTGAACCAATTACCTTCTGGTGACTGAACCATACCCTTTGTTCTAAGGATTACGCCGTATTCTGTTGAATCAGCTAAATCATCAAGGATATTATCTAAGTCAGCCTTTGAGTACTTGTTAACTGTTTCAATTCCCCAGCTATCAAATACTTCATCTGCATGATGATGGTGATGATCATGGTGGTGACCGCATGAGCATGTTTCTCCATCATGGTGATGATGTTCATGATCGTGATGGCATTCTTCATCGTCGTGATGATGATGTCCGCATGAGCACTCTTCTCCGTCTTCATGGTGATGTTCATGATCATGTTCGTCATGGTCGTGGTCATGGTGGCATTCTTCACCATCGTGATGATGATGTCCGCATGAGCACTCTTCTCCATCGTGATGATGATGCTCGTGTTCATGTTCCTCATGAGCCTTTTCTGCAGCTTCTGCTAACATTTCAAGTTCAAGATTAGTAACATTCTCCATAGCACCAAGAATTGTATCGCCTGAAATATCATCCCAAGGAGTTGTGATGATATGAGCCTTCTCATTTAATGTTCTAATAAGTTCGATTGCCTTATTAAGCTTCTCCTCAGTAACGTTCTGAGTTCTACTTAAAATGATTGTTCCAGCATGTTCAATCTGGTTATTAAAGAACTCACCAAAGTTCTTCATATAAACCTTAACCTTTGAAGCATCAGCAACTGTTGAAGCGCTGTTTAATGTGATCTCGTTCTCAATATGAAGATCCTTAACAGCCTTAATAACGTCTGATAACTTACCAACACCTGATGGTTCGATGATGATTCTATCTGGATGATACTTATCTACAACTTCCTTTAAAGATGTACCAAAATCACCAACAAGTGAACAACAGATACAACCTGAATTCATCTCACGAATTTCAACACCTGCATCCTTTAAGAAACCGCCATCAATACCGATTTCACCAAATTCATTCTCTATTAAAACTACCTGTTCTTTATTAAGCTTGCTATCCTGTAAGAGCTTCTTAATTAAAGTTGTCTTACCAGCGCCTAAGAAACCTGAAATTATATCTACCTTAGTCATATTAAACCTTCTTTCTCAAAAATTAGATTGTGTGTAATTGATATTAGTACTTATAACATTTGTTTGTCAAGAAATGCTTGTGAATTTAAGAATAAATTCATAATTATTGATAAATAAAAGTTTAAGTAACATTTTCATAACTAAACTCATCTTTTATTATACTCTTGCTGTCAATCCCTAGAATTGATGAAACGTGCCCTCTTAAAGCTCGCCTCTTGCTTCTCTTAAGCCTTCTGCAAATTCACTTATCTTTCGTAGCCTATGATTAACCCCTGACTTACCTACTGGCGGGTCAAGCATCTCTCCTAAATCCTTTAGGTTTGTGTCTTGATTCTCTAGTCTTAAAAGAGCCACCTCTCTTAAGTTGACCTTTAGCTTATCAAGACCCACTGTGTCTCTAATATATTCAATGTCATTAACCTGCTTAACTGCTGCCTCTATAGTTTTATTAAGATTGGCAGTTTCGCAGTTAACTTTACGATTCACATCATTACTTATGCCCTTGTAAATCATGATATTAAAGAGTTCCATTTGCAAACGCACAGCACCCATGAGATTTAGCACATCTGTAATGTTATTACCTTCCTTTATGTAAACCACAAAGTTATTCTTTCTTTCCGTAACTTTGGCATCTAAATTAAAGAAGCGCAAAAGCTCCACTAACTTTTGTGCGTCCTCTTCAAATACACATACTATTTCATAATGATAGAATTTATTAGGATCACTTATAGAACCTGCTGCAAGGAAAGCGCCTCTAATAAAGGCTTTCTTACAACAATCCTTTTGGATAATTCGTGAATCTAAGAATTGTTCTTCTATTGAAAGAAATGTGTCATCACACCATTTAATAGTTTGCAAAATGTTAGCAACTAACTGTTGCTTGAAAATTCTAATTGTAATTAATTTACTAGAATTTAATTCGTGGCTCTTTGTATAATCCGACTCCTTAACATCAAAAAGTGTCTTTAAAAGTAGCTCGAATTTCTCCACCACCAATGTATTCTCTGTTAGACTTTCTATGCCAATAAGCCCCTCTTCTGTCTCAATTACATGAGCTGTAAAAGACATAAGAGCTGCAAATTCTGCAATCTGGCAATGTCTTGCCGTGTCCATTTTATTCAATAATTCTTTTTTTACTTCTAATGAAAAAGACATCTCTACCCTTTCCTCTTAGCATCCTTTTCTATATCACGATGCTCGATTTTACATCCATAATCTAGTTCCCAAATTAACTTATAAATTTCATTGGCAAGGGTAACTGATCTATGCTTACCGCCTGTACAACCAATGGCAATAACTAGATTGTTCTTACCTTCTTTGACATAATTAGGGAGTAAAAATCTTAACATATCCTTCATCTTAACAAGGAATTCTCTAGACTCACTTGCACTAAGTACATAGTCTTGGATTTCCTTATCATTACCCGTTAAAGGTCTTAGCTCTTGAATGTAATAGGGATTTGGAAGAAAACGTACATCAAACACAAGGTCAGCATCTGACGGAATTCCATACTTAAAGCCAAAGGATAATACTGTAACAAAAAGGTTATTAAACTTCTTATTATGGATAAAAATCTTCTCCATCTCAGCCTTAAACTCTCTTGTTAGCATGTTAGAAGTATCAATTATAATAGTTGCCCTTCTTCTTAAGAAAGATAAAATCTCTCTTTCCTGCTTTATGCCATCTTCAATTCTATTTCCCTTTGCAAGAGGATGAGTTCTTCTAGTTTCCTTATAACGCTTAACTAAAACCTCATCACTTGAATCAAGATAGAGAATACTATAGTTGTAATTATTCTCATCTAATTCATCTAAGACTTTATCTAACTCTTTAAAGCCTTCTCCATTTCTTACATCCACTCCCAATGCAATGTTCTCATATCCACCTTCACCCTTTGAAGCAATTTCTGCGAACTTCATAATTAGAGAAATAGGCATATTATCTACACAATAAAAGCCTTCATCTTCTAATACATTAAGTGCTGTACTCTTTCCTGCACCTGACATTCCAGTCACTATAATCATCTTCATGAAATTGCGCTCCTTTCAGTGAAATTTATAAGCTTATGTTTTATAAGCCAAAATTAAGCTCGTATCAAAGAAAATATTAGAATCCCAATTTAACTACTTCAAGTTCTAATGAAACTCCATTCTTTTCCTTAACAACTTCCTTAACCTTATCTGTAAGTTCAATAACGTCTTTAGCAGTTGCGCCGCCTACATTTACAACAAAACCAGCATGCTTTTCAGAGACCTTAGCTCCACCAACCTGTAGACCCTTAAGGCCTGCCTCATCAATTAACTTAGCTGCAATGTAGCCTTCTGGTCTTTTAAATGTACTTCCGGCACTTGGATAATTAAGAGGCTGCTTCTCCTTACGGCTGTTGGCATACTCTTTAATCTTAGCCTTAATATCAAGGCTATCACCCTTATTAAGTTTAAAGCAAGCATCCAGACAGATATAATTTTTCTTTGCTAAAATGCTTGTTCTATATGAAAGTTCTAGTTCCTCATTAGAAAGAGTCACTACTGTATTATCCTCTGCAATAGCAGTTATATTCACTAAAATGTCCTTTAACTCGCCACCATATGCACCGGCATTCATTCTAACGCCGCCGCCAATTGTTCCTGGAATTCCAGTGGCAAATTCAAAACCTTCTACACCCTGTCTTGCAAGATAGTTGCCCACGCTAGACATTAACTCTCCTGCCATTACTCTTACTGTAAAAGTCTTATCATCCTCTTCAAGCACCTCAATGCCCTTAAAGAATTTCAAAGAAACAACAATACCATCAAAACCCTCATCGCTTACAAGTAAGTTGCTTCCATTACCCATAACGAAAAAATTTGTCTTAGTCTCTCTTAAAAGACTAACTACTTTAATAATCTCCTCTTTAGTGCTTGGCATAACTAATGCTCTACATTTTCCGCCAATTCGAAATGTTGTGTAGTTCTTTAAACTCTCTTCTGGGAAAATTCTAGAATCCCCCACAATATCTCTAATTCTATCTATAACATCTATCATAAAAAAACTCCTAACCACATAAAACTAATAAAGAGAAAAGTTGTAGCCAAATATAACTACAACTTCCCCCCAGAAAAACTTATTAGTATTTATGTCCTTTTTTTACAAATTAGTCGTCGTCTTCATCGCCCTTCATTAAGTTCTCCTGAACTCTACGATAAAGTTCAACGGCCGCATTATATCCCATCTTCTTTTGTCTATGGTTAACCGCAGCTGCCTCTACAATAACAGCTAAGTTTCTACCAGGTCTAATTGGAAGTGAGTGGCAAACTACCTTATTTCCAAGATACTCTGTGTATTCTTCCTCTAAACCAAGACGGTCATATTCCTTATCCTTATTCCAATCCTCAAGCTTGATAACCATATCAATTTCCTGAGTTTCCTTTACTGATTCAACACCGAAAAGTGTCTTAACATCAATAATTCCAATACCTCTTAACTCGATGAAATACTTTGTAACACCAGGTGCTGAACCTACTAAAGTCTCATCTGAAACCTTTCTGATTTCAACTGCATCATCAGTTACAAGTCTATGTCCTCTCTTAATAAGTTCAAGGGCAGCCTCTGATTTACCAATACCAGATTCACCTGTAATAAGTACACCTTCACCGTAAACATCAACTAATACGCCATGAATTACGATACATGGTGCAAGCTGAACCTTAAGCCATCTAATTACCTCAGCTGTAAAAGATGAAGTTGTATCATGTGAACTTAAAAGTGGAATTCCAAGTTTATTAGCCATATCAATAACTTCCTGTTCTGGTCTTAACTCTCTACAAAAGATAAGACAAGGAATGTTACTTGAAAGTAATTGAGAATATCTTTCTAATCTCTCTTCCTTTGATAAGCTTTCCAAATAATTAAACTCTACATTACCTATAATCTGCAATCTATCATTATCAAATGATTGATAAAATCCTGTTAGCTGTAAGGCAGGTCTATTAATATCTGGCACATGTAGCCAAATCCCTGACGCATCTATGTCTGGTGTCATATTCACAAGCTGCATCTTCTCGATAACCTTAGATAATTTTACCTTCTCTTTACCAGTGCTTGTTCCAGCCATTTTTAATTTCCTCCTCGCCATCTATTCTAGCAAATAATCCCTACTACTTAATTTCTATATCATTTATTTAAAGTTTATCACAGCAACTTTCACTTTTCAATGAAAGCCTAAAGTTTAACAGTTTAAAATCTTGGCATTTAGTGGAAAAAGCTGTAAATATTTTCCGCAAGCTCTAGGGTAATACCATCAACTTCCATAAGTTCTGAAATTGATGCATTTCTAATCTTATCAATATCAAGAAAAGCCTTCATAAGCGCCTTACGTTTTACAGGGCCAATTCCCTTAATATCATCAAGAACTGATTTCACCTCATACTTTCCACGCAAACTTCTATGGTAAGTAATAGCAAATCTATGGGCCTCATCCTGCACTCTAGTAATCAGCTTAAAACCTTCCGAATGCTTATTAATAGGAATCTCCACATTATTATAATAAAGACCTCTTGTGCTATGAGTGTCATCCTTAACCATACCCGCAACAGGAATATTAAGACCTAGACTGTCTAATACTTCAAGGGCAATATTTACCTGACCTCTACCACCATCCATCATGATAATATCTGGTAATTTTGAAAATCCTCTAGATTCTTCACTTCCATCAAGCTCTGCTAAGGCTCTACTAAATCGTCTAGTTAAAACCTCGCGCATAGATTCATAATCATTAGGCCCTTTGACAGTTCTAATCTTAAATTTTCTGTAGTCATTTTTCTTTGGCTTTCCATTTTCAAAAACAATCATGGAACCTACGGACTCAACGCCACTAGTGTTTGAGATATCATAGGCCTCCACTCTTTTTAAGTTTTTAAGGTGAAGCCAAGACTCAATTTCCTTCATAGCGCCAATAGTTCTTTTTTCTTCAAGCTTAATCTTCTCAGTATCCTGATTTAGAACCATCTGGGCGTTCTTATAGGCAAGCTCCACCATCTTTTCCTTATCCCCCTTCTTTGGAGTAATAAGACTGACCTTACGTCTCTTAAGGTCTGTTAACCACTCAGTGATTACATCAAGCTCCTCAATTTCCTCTTGAAGCATGATGATATTTGGAATGTATGGAGTGCCCCCGTAATACTGCTTAATAAAGTTTAATATAATGTCACTTCTAGTATCTCCAGTGGCTACGCGCATATGAAAATGTTCTCGCCCTAGTAACTTTCCTTCTCTTATAAAGAAAATCTGCACCACCGCATCTTCTCCATTAGAAGCGCAGGCAATTACATCTCTATCCGTTGGATCATCTGCTGTAATCTTCTGCTTTTGAGCTACCTGCTTCACAGAATTTAGTAAATCTCTATATCTGGCAGCCTCCTCAAATTCGAGATTTTCCGAAGCCTTTAACATTTTCTCATTTAAAGAATCCATAATATCTGAGTAATTTCCGTTTAGAAAATTTATTACCTCATCAATTCTTTTGCCATATTCTTCCATTGTTATATATCCCTGACATGGCGCATCGCACTGACCAATATGATAATTAAGACAAGGTCTTTCCTTTCCTATATCTGCCGGCAACTTTCTATTACAGGTTCTTACCTTATAAAGCTTAGTTAATAGCTCAATTGTGTCCTTAACTGCATAAGAAGACGTAAATGGGCCAAAATATTTTCCTGTACCATGCTTCATAGTTCTAGAAAAAAGTACCCTTGGGAAGGCCTCATTTACAGTAATCTTAATAAAAGGATAGGTCTTATCATCCTTTAGCATAGTGTTATACTTTGGTCTATGCTCCTTAATTAAATTATTCTCAAGCACAAGAGCTTCAAGCTCTGAATCTGTAATTATGTACTCAAAATAAGCCACGCGAGACACCATCTGAATAATCTTTGGAGAGTGATTTCTGTGACTTTGAAAATATTGGCGCACCCTGTTCTTTAAAATCTTGGCCTTGCCAACATATATTATATTGTCGAATTTATCATGCATTATATATACTCCAGGCTTAGCTGGAAGTTTCTTTAATTCTTCTTCTAAATCAAACATATTTTTCCCTATCAATAAACTTACTTGCTAAAATAGCA
>NZ_JAEEVD010000070.1:0-9689 GCF_016290755.1 Lachnospira sp. | reverse complement strand
AAGTTAAGCATAATTAAGGGTATGCATAAGATTTTCATAGAAGAATGGCTTTCTTATAGGGATAAGTTATCTTTAGTGGCAAAAACCAATGAGGTGACAGGGGAGCTAAAAAAAGGAGATTTAGCCATGCTTAATACTATGCTTGATATGTTAAATCAGGCTATGGAAAGTCTTGATATAGATACAGCAGATGAAATTATGACTAAGGTTAAAGATTTTAGTTTTGGGGATGAAGTGGATGCTTTAATGCCGAAGTTATCGGTGGCAGTTAAAGATCTTGATGAGGACGCGGTACAAGAGATTGCAAAGGAAATGAAAAGCTTCTTGTAGAAAGGACATTTATGAAGAAAATTTTATTAATTTCAAAGACCAACAATGATTCTAAAGAGTTAAACGATTACCTTCAAAAATATTTTAGGATACAGTTATGCCTAGATAATTTTTCTAGCCTGGAGTCCATGCTTACGCTAGTTGAGCCAGATTTTATAATTTGCCTGCTTCAAGATATGACAGATGATGATATAAGAAAACTAGGGATAATATCAAAGAATTTTCCAAAAATCCCGCTGATGACAGTAGGTTCTGATGAGAAAATTAAAAGCTATGAAAACATTTGCAAAAACATGCAAAACTATAGGTTTGAAAGAGAAGTTAATGGAGAGCTAATACTTAGAAGTATTTGTAGCATTTTAAAAATTAAGGTAGAAAATGTGCTAAAAGCAGGTACAGATGAAAAAAAAGAGGTATTAATCGTAGATGATGATGCCATGACTCTTCGTTCTATTAAGAAAATGCTAGACGATTACTATTCTGTATCTATTGCTAATTCAGGTATGAAGGCTATGACCTCAATTGGAAAAAAGAGACCAGATTTAATTCTTTTAGATTATGAAATGCCGGTATGCGATGGTAAACAAACTCTTGAAATGATTAAGGCGGATGATGATATTAAGGATATTCCAGTAGTTTTTTTAACAGGTGTTAATGATAGAGAACACATTGAGGCGGTTTTAAAGCTTTTGCCTAGCGGTTATTTATTAAAGCCAGTAAGTCAGACAAAGCTGGTATCTACTATAAAAAACATTATTGGATAGGAGTTTAGTATGGAGAAAAGGGGCAAAAGAAATAAATATTGGGAACAGATAAAGATACCTATGGTTATGATTCTGGTTGCTATTTTCATTAATTTGGGTGGAAAGCTAGTGGCTCTAAATCTTAATATTCCGCTGTATTTAGATACAGCGGGAACGATTCTTTGTGCCCTTTTGTGCGGATATCTTCCAAGTATTTTTGTGGCTCTAGTTACAAACTTTATCTCTATGGTAATGAATGAAAAATCTATATTTTATGATGTAATTAGTATCTTAATTGCTCTTTCTACTGTGTTTATAACTAGATCCGGTATGAAAAGAAGCATTAAAAGTCACATGATCTTAATTGCTACTTATACTTTCTTAGGGGGTATTTGTGGTGGACTTATTAGCATTTTCCTAAATAATATGTCTGTTAACGTTTACAATAGCTTTATTATTAATTATTTCCTAAGTAAGGGCATGCCTTTTGAAACAGGTTGGTATATTTCAAATCTTTTTTATGAGCTTATTGATAAGACCATTTCTTTTTCTATAGTGTTACTAATATTTAATTTAGTGCCTCAAAGACTTTATTATAAATTTGCTTTATGTCTGTGGCTTCAAAGACCGATGCCATTACAACCTATTATCGATTACGAGAAGACTAAGAGGTTTAAGGCTTCTATTAGAAATAAAATTGTATCAGTAATTATCTTATTCTCTACCTTTATAGCTATTGTTTCTGTCTTTATTTATATGACTTTGTTTGAGAGCTATTTAGTTAATAATAATACAGAATTAGCGATTAATACTAGTAAAGTTGCTTCACTTTTAATAGATGGAGATAAGGTAGAGGACTATCTTGATAGTATTTCAAAGGATAACGCTTATTATCGTACAGAGGAAGATTTAATTAGTCTTATTGAGAATACTAGTAATTGCAAATATATCTATGTATATCAGTTTAAATCCGATGGCTGTCATGTGGTTTTTGATTTAGATAGTCAGACAGAAACCACTCAAACTTTAGGCTCAGTTGTTACCTTTGACCCGAATTTTTTACCAAATATCAATGACTTTTTAAATGGTGATGAGATTGAGCCCGTATTATCTAAGGTAAGTGGAAACTACGCTATTACAGCTTATAGTCCAATTTATGATTCTAATGGAAAATGTGTTAGCTACGTAGCAGTAGACATAGTACTTGAAAATTATCTAAAACAAATCATGATTTACTTTAGTAGGTATTTAAGCGTGTTTATTGGAATTGTTATATTCTTTATTAGTTTTGGTATATGGATTTCAAATTATAATATTGTCATTCCTATTGACTCTATGACCTTAAGACTTAATTCTTTTGAATATAAGGATGAATATGACAGACAAGAAAATGTGGAGAAGTTTAAGAAACTAGATATAAAAACTGGGGATGAAATTCAGGGCTTGTATGAAAACATTCTTTCTCTTGCTAAGGAAAATGCTAAGTATTCCATGGAAAATAAAATGAAGATGGAAAATATAGAGCTAGCTAAAGGAAACATGGCTATCATATTGGCTACCATTATGAAGTATCGTAATTATTCTTCCGTGGAAAGAGTTGAAACAAGAAGGAGATATGTGGAAATCGTACTTAATAAAATGCTAGAACTAGGTTACTATAAGGATATTTTAAATAAGAGCCTTGCTAATGATATTGTTATATGTTCTCCTTTCTATAATGTGGGTAAAATCGGAATTCCAGATGATATCTTATCTAAGGAGGGAAATATAAGTCAGTTAGAAGAAGAGTTTATAAAAACTCATACAGTAATTGGCTATAATATTATCTCAGAGATTATGGAAAAATTACCAGATGCAAGCTTTTTAGCAGAGGCTAAAAATATTACTCATTATCATCATGAAAACTGGGATGGTAGTGGCTATCCAGATGGTTTAAAGGCAGAAAAGATTCCTATTTCTGCTAGAGTTATGGCAGTAGCAATTTATTATGATAAGTTAATTGTTGGACATGAATCAGAGGAATTAGAATTCCATAAGGCTTTCTTTGAATTAAATAGAGAGGCCTCACATATGTTTGATCCTTTAGTTGTAGATGCTTTTATTCAGGCTAAGGAGGATATAATTCAAGTATCAAAGGAAAGCGTAGATAAAACATAATGCTCTTTTTTCGCATATTTTGATGTGTTAGAATCAAGTTTGAAAGAATAGTAAAAATCCTTAAGGAGGACTAGTTTTGAAAAATATAATTATTGTGGGTTCTGGTTGGAGAGCATTTTTTTACTACAGAGTAATTAAGGCTCTGCCAGAGAAGTTTAATTTCCTTGCAATGCTTACAAGGTCAGAAGAGACTGCAAGCAGACTATCAAAGGAGCATGGCATTAAGGTAACAACTTCTAAAGAGGAGTGTATAAAGCTTTCTCCTGATTTAGTAGTGGTTGCAAGCTCTAAATCAAATATTGTAGAAACTGCTATGGAGTGGGCAGGACTAGGCTTTGAGGTCTTAATGGAGACACCAGCTGGAATTAATGAAGAGCAGTTTAGTGCCTTAATTAATTTTCCTTTCAAGGATAAGATTCAGGTAGCAGAGCAGTATCATAGATATCCAAGATTTCAGGCTATGAAAAAACTATTAGATAGACATATAATCGGGGATTTAATCGATATGTATTTCTCTTTTTGCCATGATTATCATGGAGTTAGCATGATTAGATTTTTCATGGGAGATTTAAAAAATGTAAAAATAGTTTCTTCTGTTAGCTATCCTTTTAAGATGCTAGAAACAGGAGCAAGAGCAGGCATAACCTACGCAGGTGACTTAAAGGAATATAAAAGAAACATCACTATTCTAGAACTTGAAAAAAATCGACATGTAATCTACGACTTTAGTGGTGTTCAATATCACACAGAAATTAAGTCATCTAGAGTAAGTATTCAGGGTAGTTTAGGTGAAATGCTAGATGATAGATTTTCTTATGCAAGGGAAATTGCTAAAGGAGAGAAGCTAGATTCTAAGGAAGTAGATTCTTATGAGGTAAAATATAGCTTAAGCTCATCTATTTCTTCTGGTGCAATTGGTAAGGATAGCCTTTATGACTATAGCCCAGAGGGAAAACATAAATTTTCCTATGAAAGCGATAAGCTAGTTTATCATTATGATGACAATAGGGATTTAGTTTCCATTAGTTTTAAAGGAGAAGAGCTTTGGACTAACGATTATTTATCTTGTGGTTTTAATAATGATGAAATCGGAATCGCAGATTTCTTGTCTGGCAAGGCAAAATATAGCGTGGACCAGGCAGTAGAAGATGCGAGACTTGCAAATGAATTTGCATAATCAAAGTGAGTTAAATGCTCCGCGAGGATGCGCACGGATTCGGACAGGAATTTGTCTGCTGAAGTAGACCCGAATCCGGCGCGCAAGACTCGCGAGCGAGTCTTGACACAATAAAAAGGGTCAGGTTAAAAGAAATTCCAAATTGGAAGTCTAATAACTTGACCCATTATTTTTTGGTTATTATTAAGTTATATTTTCAAAAATTATTTTTTATTTATTAATCTATGCAACTCCAGTAGTGCCAGCCTCTGTTTCTTCTGCAGTATCTTCTTCATTAATACTTGAAGCACTGACGCTTAAGATGATAGCTTCTGGGTTTGTGTGTACTGTAAGTTTAGGATTCTTGCAAATATCAAGATCCTTTACCTTAATGACTTCACCGAACTTAAGCTTTGAAGCATCAATTGTGATCTTATCTACTAAATCAGCAGGTAGAGCACTGTAAGAAACTTCTGTTAATTCTTCCTGAAGTACGCCAGATTGTACTTTATCTCTGTTTTCAATAACTATTTCTGCTACGGACTTAACAACTTCGTCCTTTAAAAGTTCCTGTAATGAAATCTCATTAATTACACCCTTGAAAGGATCGTAGTCGATAGATTTAATTAGAGCAAGGTGCTTCTCACCATCAATATCAAGTGTTACTTTAGAACCCTTGTTATTAGTTCTTAAGAATTTAGCTAACTCCAATTTATCCACTTTAAATAAAAGTGAGTCTTTTATCTCTTTTCCAAAAAGGCTTCCTACTACAAAACCTTCTCGTCTAAGCTTTTTAGCTTTGTCGGCGATATCTCTGCGCTGTGTTTTTAAAGTATCCATTTGTCTTTTACCTCCAAAAACTCCTCGCTTAGCAGCCTTCAAATTCCGCAAAAAAGAATTAGGTATTGTTAAGTGATATTTTTTTTTATTTAGTTTTAGTAAAACGTCTTACTGGCTCACATTATACACCCATGTTTTTTCTTTTGGCACGAATACATTAAAAACTTTATACTTTTTTTATAATTGAACTGGTAATTCCTTTAAACTTTCCCTATATTAGGTTAGAATATATGGGAGAAATCTAGTGTTTATGCTAGATATTAACTTAGGGAGAGTTTTATGAAAAAGAAAAATTTACTAGTTTTATTGTGGCTATCGCTTTTGCTAATTTGCCTACCTGCCTGTCAGGCTGCAAGCACCGATAGTCAAGCAACAGAGCCTAATCAGCTTGTGAATGAAAATGTATCAGATACCGCAAGTGAAGAAATCTTAAGCTCTGGGGAGAGCATTAACGATAATGCTGCTTACTCAACCGGCCTTGATGCCTTTAACTTGGCAGAAGTTCCGGCTTATTCGGGCAGCCCTTATTGTGAGATTAACGGCAATTGTCCATTTTTTACAAACGAAGAAATGACTGCAGAGAGCTATGAAAGCTACGGGGAGCTTGATAGTCTCGGCAGATGCCAGACTTGTGTTGCTTCCATTGGCAAGGATTTGATGCCCACTGAGAAGCGTGGCAACATTGGAAATGTGCATCCAACGGGCTGGCATTTGGTTAAGTACGCCGGAATCGACGGTAACTACTTATATAACAGGTGTCACCTCATCGGCTATCAGCTTACTGGTGAAAATGCAAACACAAGAAATTTAATTACAGGCACTCGTTACTTAAACGTAGAGGGTATGCTTCCTTTTGAAAATAAAACCGCAGACTACATTGAGTCTACAGGCAATCACGTAATGTATCGTGTAACACCTGTATTTGAGGGTGACAACCTTCTTGCTTCAGGGGTTCTTATGGAAGCAAAATCCGTGGAGGATAATGGCACAGGCCTTAGCTTCTGTGTTTATTGTTACAACGTGCAGCCAGGCGTAACAATAGATTATGCAACTGGTGATTCAAGCGGCCCAGAGTTTACAGGCAGTAGTTCTAGTAACTCAGGCAGCAGCTCTAGTAGTTCAGGTAGCTCAGGTAGTTATTCAGGTTCTGGATCTTCTTCTGGTTCTGCTAGTTCATATGATTCTGGAGCTGGAGCTTCCTCAGGAAGTGCAGGTTCTTCAGGTGCGGTGGCAGCAGGATCAAGTTCCTCAAGCTCGTATGTACTAAATACAAATACTAAGAAGTTCCACCGTCCAAGTTGTGGTTCAGTAAGTACAATAAAAGATTCAAACCGCCAAGATTATACAGGTTCAAGACAAGATTTGATAAATCAAGGTTATGAACCATGTAAGAAGTGCAATCCTTAGAAAATACAATTAATACTGTATTTTTTCATAAAATGTGAGAAAATCTTAAAAATTGGCTCATAAAATGTGAGAAAATCTTGAAATTTGCCTCATAAAATGTGAGAAAAGTTATAAATTTGCCTCATAAAATGTGAGAAAATCTTAAAAAATGCCTCATAAAATGAGAGAGAGAATTTGAAGTGCCTAGTAAGTAAAATAAGAATTAATTAGTTTTTTAGGAGTTTAGTTTTGAAAAAATCAGACATTAAAATCATAAAGTCGAAGAGAAAAACATTTTCACTAGAAATGAAAAATGATTTAAGTCTAGTTGCTAGAGTGCCAATTGGAGCTAGTTCTAAGGCAATCAACGACTTTATAACAAGAAGTGATTCTTGGATAAAAAAGACAGAAGAAAAAATTAAAGAAAACAAATCTGAATTTGGAGACGTAGCTAAATTATCAGATAGAGAGTTAAGAGATCTTTACAAGGTGGCAAAGGAAGAGTTGCCATTAAGGGTGGCTTATTACGCTAAGCTTATGAAGGTTTCTTATTATAAAATCACTATCAGAGCTCAACGTACAAGATGGGGCAGTTGCACAACAAAGGGCAATTTAAATTTCAACTGCCTGCTTATGCTTACTCCAAAGTGGGTGCAGGATTATGTGGTGGTGCATGAACTTTGCCACAGATTGCATATGAATCATTCTAAGGAGTTCTGGGCTGAGGTTGAGGGCGTTATGCCTAATTATAAAGAAGCGAAGAAGTGGTTGGCAGATAATGGCGGAAGCTTGATAGAGCGATTGCTCTAAATTTAATAAAGATATTGATGGCAGCTGCGCATGAATTTGCGTAGCTGTTTTGTGTGTGTGATGCTGTTTTGGGGCTTTTGACTTTTTGAAGCGAATTCCACACCTACAGCCACTACTTGCTAAATCGGGGTTTGGCATTGATTCGGGGTTTTTGACTTTTAGGAGAGAAATCACTGCCAATAGGCACAGAAGAATTCTTCTGTATGGCTCGGTAGCGTAGAATTTCCGGCTCCTGAGCTTCACTTTTTGACTTTATTGCTTAATAAAGCAAGTTATAGCCACTGTTTTTGAAGCCTTGAAAAAATTGCTTGTGACTTTTTTGAAATGAGATGTATAGAAAGGCACAAAACCCTGTCTACAAATGGGGAAAGGCGGTCTCTTCTTTTAAATTCTTGTGGCTAAAATTAGATTTCTTCTTGCTTTATAGGCACAACGCGTCTTTTTACTCTAATTTTACCAGTGGCTATAAGAGACCCAATTTGGATTCTTAGTCACATTCCCCCAAAAATAAAGCTCCGGAAGGGAGCAAAAGCCCCAAATTAGTGAGAATCCAATGAGAATCCCCACAAATCAAGAGTCCAGGAAATTCTAAGAATTTCCGCAGACTCCTTACATTTCCCCCACACTTTAGCAAGCTACATCAACAACTTGCTTTTTATTTTTAGTATGATAGAATACCCTACGTAGACAAGGGAGTCGTTAGCGAATAGCTTGCGACTCTTTTTTATTTGAACACATTGTAGGAGACTTTATGAATATTTTTGACATTATGGGGCCAATCATGGTTGGACCTTCAAGTTCACATACAGCAGGAGCTGCAAGAATAGGTTATGTTTCAAGACAGCTACTTGGAGAAGATTTAAAGAAAGCGGAAATTTTACTTCATGGCTCCTTTGCTGCAACAGGAAAAGGACATGGTACAGATAAGGCCATAGTTGCAGGACTTATGGGCATGATGCCAGATGATGAAAGAATTCCAGATGCTTTTGAAATTGCAAAGGAACAGGGAATTGAGATAAGCGTTGGAGAAGTTTTATTAAAGACAGAATATGCCAATGCTTGCCTACTAAATCTTGAGTCAGTAAATGGCAGAAGCCTAAAGATTATGGCTGCATCTCTTGGAGGCGGTAGAATTTCCATAGAGCAGATTGATGGGATCGATACACATTTTTCAGGCGATTATCCAACACTTATAGTCCACAACCTGGACCAGCCGGGTCATGTAGCTGAGGTTACATCAACACTTGCTCATAAAAGTGTTAACATAGCAACGCTTAATCTTTATAGAGATAAGCGAGGCGGATATGCAGTTATGATTATTGAAACTGATCAGGATATTCCAGAGACAGCCATCAAATGGATTGAGCATTTAGAAGGCGTTATAAAGGTAACTTATATTAATATCGAGAAACAGAAAGAGGCTTAATATGGCTTATACAAGTATTGTTGAATTAATTGATAATTGCACAGATGTGGAAGAACTTATTGATAGAATCATTGCTAATGATGCCAATGAACGTGGCATTAGCTGTGAAGCTTCTTTTGAGCAAATGAGAATTTTATGGGAGGCTATGCTTGCTTCTGTAAATAATTATGACGGTAGTTTAAAGTCCAATAGTGGCTTGTCTGGTGGCGATGCCAAGAAATATGAGGATTTTAGAAGAAATGGGGGTGGCGTAGTAGGAGATTTACTTGCTAATCTTATTACAAATGCCCTAAAGGTTTCAGAATCTAATGCTTGTATGAAGAGAATTGTTGCGGCACCAACTGCCGGATCTTGTGGTGTAATTCCAGCGGTTTTGATTACTCTTTATAATCATAGAAAGGCCAATTTAGCTAGCTTCCAGCCAACTCTTATTAAGAATGAAAATGTATTAAAGGACGATAACAATTTCACTCTTGATGATAAAATTGTACGAAGCCTTTATCTATCGGCAGCAGTAGGTGAGGTTATCGCTTTTAGAGCTTCAATTGCTGGAGCTGAAGGCGGATGTCAGGCAGAGATTGGCGCAGCAAGTTCAATGGCAGCTTGTGCCTTTGCTTATCTTAACGGTGGAAACATAGAGCAGATCATGCATGCCGGCGCTCTTGCTCTCAAGGTTTTACTCGGTCTTGCTTGTGACCCAGTGGGTGGCTACGTTGAGGTCCCTTGTATCAAGAGAAATGTTACTGGTGCTGCAAATGCAGTAACTTCCGCAGAGCTTGCTCTTGCAGGAATTGAAAGTAGAATTCCTTTTGATGAAGTTATAGATGCCATGGGTGAAATC
>NZ_JAEEVD010000025.1:0-38012 GCF_016290755.1 Lachnospira sp. | reverse complement strand
GACTGTTTTAAATTTGATGAACCACGCTCACAAACATCTTCAAGTTTTACTCTCATCTATTATCCCTACAAATCTCAATTTGATTGTAGCCTATGCTTCATTATATGCTCTCTCAAGTAATTCCTTTGCTTTATAAAAGTCTTTTTCGTTTTTTATAGAAATTTCTAAATCACCAGTTCCATAATGTCCTTTGTTCCTCATATCTCTGGTAAATCCATCTTCTAATTCTACTGCATCCGGATTAAGTTTCACTCGAACCAAAATCTGTTTTTGATATACTTCGACACAAAATACATTTTGAACCTTTTTATATGCTAAATACATCTTTAATTGATTTGTTACTAGATCATCACCTAATGATGCTATATAATCACAAACTGAATCATATAATATTTTCATCTTGCTTGATAAAGTTGATAGTTTCTCCAAGTGAGATTTTTGCTGACTATTAGAACCCGTGTTGGATGTAGTAATATCTACCTGTGCATTAGCTACCGGCTTATTAATATGTTCAAACAGAATTAATTCATCACTATATTTTTTATACTTAACCAACTTGATATTACGTTGCATCTGATTTACAGCATGAATATCATATCTTGTAAAATCACTCGCTACACATATTACACATGGAACTGACCAATCAATTTTTTCTGCAATTTCCATACCATATTTTTCTATAACAAGGAGTTTAAAATCCGCCTTATGATCAAGGAGCCAATCTAAATAGAAAAGTCCTTGATTAATCACGTTTTCATTGGTACTTCTTTTATACTCAAATATAACTGGACTAAAATTTTCATCAAGTCCAATACTATCCATTCTCCCCTCATTTATTACATATTCGCTTTTTAAAAACTTCACTCCAAAAAACGTTTCCATATTTTTTTCAATAAGATTTTGAAGTTCCTTTTCAAGCAATACTTTTGATGATTCTAATTCCTCAACTTCTGATTTGATACTAAACAATTTAATTTCTGACATATAAACCTCCTTTTTAAGCCATAAGTTTACGATGTGATTCCTTTACATTTATTTGATTAACCATAGCATATTGCATTGTTGTGTCTATTTGAGAATGTCCAAGTATTTTTTGAACCTGTTCAATTGGCATCCCCTTATCAATTGCTCTTGTTGCCATTGTTCTTCTAAACTTATGCGGATGAATTTTGGATAAATTCGCTTTTTTACCTAGTTTTCTTATTCTAATTTCTACCCCACTTATTTTTAATCTAGAAAATGGTTTATCTAAAGTAACAAATAAAGCTTCATTCGTATCTATCCTATTGGTAATATATTCTTGAAGATGTAACTTAGCCTTTGCATCAAAATAAACCTTACGCTCTTTACCACCTTTACCAAAGACAACGCATTCTCTAGATTCAAAATCTATATCAGCAATATTCAAATTCACCAGTTCTCCAACTCTAATACCTGTTGAATATAATAAATCAATCATTGCAAGATCTCTTACACATTTACACTTATCACGTAGTTTCTCTATTTCCTCATCAGATATAATATCCTTTACCTGCTGATTTGTTTTTATTTTATGTATTCTTTTCATAGGACTTTTTAAAATGTAATTCTCTTCCTCAAGCCATGAAAAAAAGCTAGAAATATTGCGACGTACATTATCTACTGTTACCTTACTACAATTATTAATTTTCTGATACTCAGTTAAATAATTTCTCATATCATCAGTAGTAACTTTTCGAATAGACATATTTAGTGAATCTAATAGCCTCTCAATAGTGGTGCTATAATACTTTATTGTACGCATAGAACACCCTTCTATTGTTTTTGCCGCAATAAACATATTAAGATACTCCTTGTTAGAAATATTCTTAGCTTCTGCAGATTTTTCTGAAAAAACTCTTAGCATTGTTTCCTGTAATTTCTTCATCTGAGCAATCGAAAGATACTCTGACATTTCATTAAGAATAACAACAATCTTTTCTTCCATAGTGGTATCTCCTTTCAAAGATACCAACATCCTACAACCAATATTTATCAACTAATTACTGCCTGTCGCTTATTTCTAGCTTTAATATTTAATTATCTCTTTTTTTAAAAATTTTCTTTGAAGATATTATAAATGGAACAATAATTGACGTTATAATAACCGTCCAAAATCTATCCTCCCAAACTGTAGTATTACATTTTACATCTGCATAGTAAGCCGCAATCCCCAAAAGCAAAATGCATACAGCTAAAGCAAATCCTATTCCAATATTTTTAGGTGTTAAGTATCTTTTATACTCATCCATTTCATATTCTCTTCTATTTGTCAAATACTTTTTATACTCTTCACTTTCTTTCATTTTCTTTGAAACCTGCTTTATGTCTTGTTTCCATTCTTCTGTTAAATACTCTCGTGTTGTCGAATCAATATATATATTCAACTCAGATAGTTTATCTACATGACCCGACATATTAGTATTTTTCATATTATCATTAGCGGTCTTTAAATAATAAAATATTAACGAAACGAAAGTTTCTCCAACTTTTAAAGTTCTAACCTCATCGGTTATATTATGCAATGCAAACATCAAATGTCCAGAAAAACAAGGACCTAACATTGTTCCAATATCACCAATACCTAAATTAACAATTCCTACTTTAGAATGAAAAGTGCCACCTATATAATTACTTACTGATAATACCTCACTAGTTTCAACTATAGTAGTTGAATGTGGTAGCAAAATCATGTATTTTTCATTTCCCTCTTGAACAATTGCACTTTTACCTTTTTGAAAACTAATAATATTCTTATTGTTTTTTTCACTTGCTGTAACTAAACAATATGTCCCTTTACTTTTTTTCTTTACACTTCCTTTCCCTAATGTCCAAGCGTTTTGACCAACAGTAAAATTAATAGAATTTTCTTTTAAGTTTTTTTCATGAAAAGGGTAAATATTTATTCCTTTACCTAATTCATTTTCGATATCTCGTTTACCTAACATAACAATCCTCCCTCTACTAACTATAATTTTTAACCAAAATATTCTTGCATTAAACTATCAAATAAAGTCTGTGCTTCATCTAATGCTTTCTGCACTACAACTTTTGATTTGTCGACTTGTTTGACAAAGTCCATAAATTGTTTTTGTAAGTCAAGTGGTGGAACTATTAACTGCAAATCTTCTATTTGCTGCTTAGTAATAGCTTCGCGTGTTGCACCTCCAGCTGTAGCAATATTCCACAGCAATATTTGGTAGTTATCCTCTGTAAACATGCTACAAACAAATTCAGGTAAAAGACTTTCTTTGCATCTAATAATAGAAACGTGCTGATTAACTCTTGCAGGAAGCAGGTCATCAGGAACTATGCAACATCTTGCTACAGAGGCTCCCGTAATATTGAGAAGTACATCACTTTTCTCAACAGTTACGTTATCAAGTTGTTCAGCCTGCTCATCTGTAATGTGTGCCAAATCTTTATACTCAAATCTGTTGTTATAAACATTCATACTTCGTATTAAGGATATTCCTTCATCACAATAGCTTTCTCTGCCACCCTTAGGTGTAGCACCGGAGCCTATTTTCTTCATAAGATTCTTACAAGAATCAGTATTCCAACCTTTATCATTTGTAACTGGATTGCCAAAGAGCTCGACAAATCGGGCTTTAATGAGTTCGTCGAGTTTTTGAAGTTCATCTTCTCTTGATGCAATTACTTTTTCACATTTACCAAGAATATCTACAATCTCTGCTTGTCTCTCTAATGAATCTAAATTAAATTGCTCATTTTTATAATCTTTAAAATATATATGCGGTATAGTTGCACCAGTAAAATACTTTTCAAGATGCATATACCTAACAACATAGCAAAGGTATTCAGGCAAAACATTTTCTTTAGGCAGCAAATACTGCATTGTGCCTATCACTGAAGATTTAGCCGGATGCAATGTTGTTCTTCCTATTCCAGCACCATCCTTAACTACAGCAACATATGGTTTATCTTGATGGTAAAAATCGACATTTCCGATATATCCCGATGCTCCATAAATAGGATAATCTCCCGTGGCATCTATAATATCTGACTGTTTTAAATTTGATGAACCACGCTCACAAACATCTTCAAGTTTTACTCTCATCTATTATCCCTACAAATCTCAATTTAGAGATTTGTCCTTTCTTTTATTTTATCATCATCATTAATCTTACTTATTCAACAACTTCTCCAACTCATCCATCTCTTTAGATATCTCTGCTTCTATACTTCTTAGATTAGCTAAAATTTCAGATGTTGCTGGATATTCAACCTTTTCATACACAACTTCCTTATATTTATTAATTGATAAGTCATAATCATTGTCTTCGATTTCCTTTTTAGAAACCATAAATGATTTTTCTGTTCTCTTTCTATCTACTTCCTTATCAAGATGTTTAAATCGTTCAATAATATCTGGAATATCATTTTCCTTAACTTCTGAACGCTTATCATCTAAGCTTAATCCATCTGCTGTCATATCATAGAACCAGACATTATCTGTTCCACCATTTTCTGTCTTAGTAAAGATGAGAATAGCAGTTGAAACTCCGGCATATGGCTTAAATACACCAGAAGGCATTGAAATAACTGCTTCTAATTTATTGTTATCAACAATTTCTTTTCTAATAGTCTTATGAGCTTTTGATGAACCAAATAAAACACCATCTGGAACGATACAAGCGCATCTACCACCAATTCTTAACATACGTAAGAATAGATTTAAGAATAATAACTCTGTTTTCTTAGTCTTACATACCTTAAGGAGATCATTTGAAACTGATTCATAATCTAAACTACCCTTAAAAGGAGGATTTGCTAAGATTAATGAATACTTATCCTTATCCATATTCTGGTCTGATAAACTATCTCTGTATTCAATAAATGGGTTTTCAATGCCATGTGTCATCATGTTCATAGCACCAATACGAAGCATTGTTCTATCCATATCATATCCATAGAACATATGGCTCATATAATGTTCTTTCTTTTCTTTGTTATAGAATATTTCTTCCTTTTTAGTTTCCTTTAAATATTCAGCTGCTGCCACTAAGAAACCAGATGTACCACAAGCTGGATCACAAATCATCTCATCACTAGATGGATCCATTAACTCAACCATCATTCTAATAATGTGTCTTGGTGTTCTAAACTGTCCATTTCTACCAGACTGATTAATCTTAGAAAGAAGATACTCGTAAACATCTCCTCTTGCGTCTGACGACTGCATTTCGTTCATGATTTTATAAATCTCATCCAATAAATCAACTACCTTAGATAAAACAAGTGGTGTTGGAAGCTTAAAGATTGCATCATCCATATATTTTGAATAAGCACTATCTTTATCGCTATGTAGAGTCTTAATAAATGGGAATACCCATTCCTGCATTATTGTATACATTTTATCCGCTGGAAAATCCTTAAACACTGACCACTTTAATTGCGAGCCTTCAATTGTTCTTTCTCCTATTGTTACCTCACCAGAAAAAATACTCTTGAATGATAATCCAAGCAATGCACTATCCTTAGCTCTCTTATTATCTGCATCATCTAAATCTCTAATGAACATTAAATATGTTATCTGTTCAATAACTTCCAGCGGATTTACTAATCCACTTGATGCAAATACATCCCATAACCTGTCAATCTTATTCTTTACTTCTCCTGTAATCATCTTACTCTCTCTTTCTCATTTTTATTATTAATCATTAGCTTTCCAGACGTACTTTGTATATCGTCCACCGCCAATTTTTTCAATTTCACCAGCCGTTAACATTTCTGTTAGTGCTCTTTGTACTGTAATAGCACTTATATCCGGACAAACTTCTATAATTTCTGACTTTGAAACTGGACCCAAATGTAACTTTACAACTTCTCTTACTCTTTCAGGCTTTGATAAGTCAGAAGAATCAAATAAAGTTACTCTATCCGCAAAATCTCTATAAGCTGCTAAAATTACACTTAACATGTATTTTACAAAAGGCTCATAATCATTTTCTTCTTCATACCATCCATATGAACTTTTTTGCAAACTATCGTAATAATTCACCTTAGTTTTCTCAATAAGATGCTCTATACTTACATATTTACCAACTATATAATTAGACTTATAAAGTAACAACAATGTTAATAATCTACTCATTCTTCCATTTCCATCATTAAATGGGTGAATACATAGAAAATCTAATATAAACATTGGTATAAGCAATAAACTATCTATTTCACCTTTAGCATCAGCTTCCTCATATGCTTTGCATAATTCATTCATAGCTTCTGGTGTTTCCCAGGCTGCTACTGGTTTAAATCTAACACTTTTATTTCCTTCGCTATCGACTTCCTGAATTATATTATCAGCTGTTTTATACTTTCCACCATATTCCATACCTTCAAATCGATATAAATCTCTATGAAGTTGTAAAATTATATTGGGTTTTACTGGAATAAAATCATAATCCTCATGAATAGAGTTTAAAACATCTCTATATCCAGCAATTTCCATTTCATCTCGTGACTTTGGCCTAGTTTTATCATTAACCAAAGCCTTAAGTCTACTAGATGATGTATAAATGCCTTCAATCTTGTTAGATGCCTCAGTACTTTGTATTTTGGCTATCTCTGTAAGTTTAGTTAAAATATCTGCCTTAGCCTCTTTAAAAAGTGTCTGTTTTCCCTTAAACTCATGAATCTGAGATAAATATGTAACTATCTCAGGAGTTAATAATTTTTTCCATTTTTCACCATAATTATATTGTCTCATTTTAATTACCTCATTTCATATTCAATATAATCATTTTGCAAAAAATGATGTAATTAAAGTATAACTTTTAATTGCATCATCGTCAATTCAATTATATCATTTTGGCAAAAATGATATAATTGAATTTCATAATGATATTATTAAACTAAAAAACAAGCCATATATAATATGACTTGTCTTTTCTCACATGATTTTCCTATCTCACAAAATTTGTTGCCTGCCATTCTTCTGTTTCTGGGAGACCATATTTTTCCTTGCCAAGGGCTATGCTCTTTATAAGGAATGACATGTTTCGTGCAAGTACGCGCATTGTCTGTAAGCCTTCCTTATCGCTTTCTGCTTCTCCCTTTAATCTACCGTGAATGCTATTCCAGTACTGGCTTGATGCCACCGGCATTCCACTTATTGTAAAATACTTATTTAACTCGTCAAATGTTGCTGATAAGCCGCCTCTTCTAGCAACTACCACGCTTGCTCCAACCTTCATTGTCTTATCAAAGCTTGTGCTATAGAAGAGTCTATCAAGACAGGCGATAAGTGTTGCATTTGCAGAAGCATAATATACAGGAGATGCTACAACGAGTCCATCTGCTTCTTCAAATTTTGGTGCGAGCTCATTAACCACATCATCAAATACACATTTTCCCTTAGTTGAACAGACGCCACAAGCTATACAGCCTCTTACATCTTTTTGTCCGATTTGTACAATTTCAGTTTCGATTCCTTCCTTATCAAAAATCTTCACCATCTCATTTAATGCTATTGTTGTGTTGCCCTCTATTCTTGGGCTTCCATTAATTATTAATACTTTCATATAAATCTCCTTTATAACTACACCAAAATCTTATTAACTATACTACCAGTCTTCCCAATAATCATAGGCATCATCCCAATCATCGAAGTCATTGCCCCATGCATCGTCTGCGAAGTCATCTGGGCTGTCGTAATCATCGGGATCGTAGCTACTTCCATTAAAGATTTGTTTGCCTGAGCCTCCGCTACTTCCGGAGCCTCCACTACTTCCAGAGCTTCCGCTTGTGCCTCCACTACTTCCAGAGCTTCCGCTACTAGGACTATAACCGCCAACTTTATATTTTGAAACATTTAATTCTTTATCAAGACTTCTTGTGAAGTAATTATCTTCATCCCACTTATGAACCGTAAATAAAGGAGTATTGTTCTCGCCCCAGTATCTTGTACCACCATAGCGAGTTACTTCCGATATTTTTGTGTTACGACATACCACCTTCATATAAATTGTGCTGTATCGATTATTTTCTAAGTCAGCCCAATAATAAATATTGACATATACCTTTTTTTTAGTTTCTTTGTCGGTTTCCGTACAGAAATAATAAAAAGCAGGTTTGCCTGTGTTGCAATAGTCTACTGCCTTTGACGGCATTCCCACATTTATGGCCTTATCTCCAAACTGATCATACCACATCTTTTTTTGGGCATTTTCATTTTCCTCGCTAGCCTTTCTTGATTCAGCTTCTACTTGTTTTTTCATTGAGTTATAAATCTCATTGTATTTATCGTAGCTTTCACGCATTGCGGCATCTAAGTCGCCTTCCACAGTTTTTGTGAAATTAAAGTTTTTACACACTTCATAGATTTTAAGAGGATCAACAGCTTGAGCCTCCATATTCAAAAGTTCAATATAAATTCCCAAATTATGCTGATAATTTGATTTATAGTCAATTTCATCCAATTTTTCCTTAGCTTCGCTAAGTTGATTTTCCTGAATGAGTTGCTCAATTTCGGCTGTTTTTTTATTATACCTACTAATTCTATTTTCTGACAAAACAACCATAGCAAAAATAAATATTAATACTCCAAATAACGGTATAAGCTTAACTAAGCTTTGCATAAATTTCTTTATTGCAGCTTTCCTACGCTTCTTTTTTATACGCTCATACAATTCATCCATAGGCATCTCCTCATATATAATATGACTTGTCTGTAAGCATTCCTTATAACCACACCTGATAGCCCTGCCTCTTGGCAGAATCATACACAGGCTGCATATTTTTTTCTAAAATCCAAAAGAACTCCTCTTTTGAATTTCCCTTGCGGTACAATTCCTGATTTGCCCAAATCGAATGCAAGTTGTCCCTAAAGCAGCCTTCAAAAAGTCTTCTAATCTCTGGCTTACTCTCATCATTTACCAACTGATACATCAAATACTGATTCCTGGCGAATTTTGTAAAAAATGGATCCCACTTCGGCAACTTATTGCTTTTAGCAGAATTTAACGAGCTATCCATAGGCATCAAATTCCACAGCTCATCATTCATCACAAAAGACCAAGGAATAAAATGATCCACATCATAAGCCTTATCCTCAATCACAGTATCCTTGAACACATCCATCACAGGACTTAAATCTATAATAGCATCCCAAAGCTTATGTACATGAGCGAGCTTTCTTACATTTTCATCCATAGGCTCTAGCTTATAAACCAAACTTGGCACTTCCGGATTGTTGTTCTGCAGCCACTTCACCTTCTCATACTGAATCCAACTAAGGATGGCAACGGTGTTGTCTTGTATCATTTTAATCCAAAAAGAATTGAAAACAACTTCCTTCGCCAAACCTTTAGCGGTTCCTAAAACATAAGGCAGAGCGCTAATCTGGTTGATTTCATCAATGTAAATCGTTATCTTGCTTATGCTCTCCCAACTTGGATTTTTCTCGTATCTATTAAAAAATCCCGCCAAAGCCCTATAAGGAACCATCTTTGTTAGCTGAATTTTCACATTTTTCATCTCGCCTTCATGGGCCTTAATCGCATTCTTAATCTCCACTTTTGAGGCATTGCTAGGCAAACCACTAAGCTCCTTTAATAAAAGCACAGCCCTCTCAAGGCCATCTCTAACCTCGCCTAGCACCACGCCGCTTAGGTGAATGTGATACTCTAAAACCGTGTACCAAGCGTTGGCTATCATCTCGTCTATTATTTCTGAAAATGTAGTTCTTTCCACATCTTCAGCAATCAACTTCACGCAAGCCTCTAACCAGTAGAATTTGTAGCAATAAGAGGGATTCTTTAACATTTGATAAAATGCTTCCATATCCAAATGGTTATAATATTCTTCCTTAAGATTAACTTTTAGTCCACTTTTTTCAAAATCAAATTCAGCCATTTCTCGTCCCCTCTTGATTCTCTAACATCACAAGTTATCCAATTTTCCATTAATTCTAGCTTATATCTATCATCTATTCTATTAATTTCAGGTAAAATTTTTTCAAAGGCTTCTAAAGTCATATCTGTAAAAAATCTACCATTTCTTTCACCCTCAAAATTCCCGTACTTAAAAGAAGCATATATAACACCCTCCAGTTTTAATGCCCTCTTGGCAATTCTAAAAATATCCGGCAGTTCCTCCCTTCTTGCATGAAGTAAAGAAGCACAAGCCCAGATTCCATCATACTTATCAACAGCCTCTAACTCTAAAAAGTCCTGATTATCCACAGCAAGTCCTAAATTTAGCCTTGCTAATTCACAAAGCTCTTTGGATTTATCCACTGCATCCACCTTTAGCCCACGCTCCATAAAAGCTAGGCTATCTCTAGCGCTACCACATCCCCAATCTAGAATGTAGCCTTCTTTAGGAACATAGTTTAAGAATCTTTCCCGAAGATTGCTTACATCTGCTGCCATGGTGCCTTCTATGAAGGCTTTGGCATTTGTGTTGTAGTAGTTTGTTGTGATGTCTTGCATGGAAGCCTCCCTTTTTGATTCGTTAATTGCTGTATTAATTATAGCATTTGATTAAGTTTAATGAAATAGAATTCTGGGGCATCCCCAACTTGCTTATTTACTACATCAGGGGCGATCATCTCCCTGAAAGTCAGTATTCATGCCTCTTCCGGGATTCATTGACCCTAGCGACTTCTTTCACTCCCGTTAGGTCAACGCTTCCCCGATTTAGCAAGTTGCTTTTTAATCCCTTTCGGCATCTTTTTTTCCGCTAGTCCTACACCCCCGGAAATAAAGCCCTTTAAAACAAGTTTTTATTGACCTAATCAGGACTTTTCTCTTTATAAGTCCTAGTTTTGAAAAAGCGACCTTTTTAGAAATGCAAAAGCTAATCCGTTTAGCAAGTTTTTGTCGTATTAGGTCAATCGATTCATCCCGGCAGTAGCGAAGCGCCCGGAACGCTACACCTCTCCGGGAGCCCAGAGAAATCAAGCCAATCCCGGCAGCAACAAAACCTCCGGAACACTACACCTCTCCGGAAACCCAGAGAAATCAAGCCCATCCCGGCAGTGACAAAACTCCCGGAACATCACAAAACTCCCTCCCTTTCTCGCCTTCAGGCCAAATAGGGAGGGAGTCTTTCTATTTTATTCTCCTAATATTTCACTTGTCACATGTTAAAACACAGATTCTACTTAAAGAAACTAATGTCATTATTGAGTTGCTCTGCGACGTCTTTCAAATCATTAGCTGATTTTGCAAGGTCTGAAACTGTGGCAGAGAGCTCTTCTACGGAAGCTCCTGTTGTTTCGGCAGATGATGCATTTTCTTCGGAAATTGCTGACAATGATGTCATTGATTCAGAAACTTCGTTATTAGAATTTACGCAGACTTCTGCATCTTCTGTGATATCCTTTACGCCATCAACAGTTGTTGAGATATCTTCTAACATTCCGTTAACTGATTCAAGTGTTTCCTGGATTGCGCTTTCTTGTTCTACATTTCCGGCCTTTACTTCATTTGCCGCATTAACTGCTGCTTCTGACTGACTAAGTAAAACATCCATCTCAACTCTAATTGATTGAGCTAATGTATTAGAATCATCTGCAAGTTTTCTAATCTCTTCAGCAACGACTGCAAAGCCCTTACCAGCCTCACCGGCACGTGCTGCCTCAATTGATGCATTTAGAGAAAGTAAATTTGTCTGAGTTGCAATATCTGCAATTCCATCTACTCTTTCATTAATATTGGCAACGGCATCTTTAGTAGCTGAAATTGTCTTTTCAATTTCATCGATCTTTCCTGTCATTGATGTACTTGTATCATATAAGAGACGAAGTGACTTGCTAGAGATTTCAGATGCTTTTTTCATCTGAACTGTTACGTTTGAAACACTCTTAGCCGCATCTTTTACACCATTTACTGCCTCTGTGATTCTGTTAACATTTTCAGCCGCAGCCTGAATCTCTTCAGCCTGCTGTATTGCTCCTGTTGCTATATCTTGCACTGCATATGCAACACTATCAGTTGCCCCTGAAATCTGAGTTGCCATATCTGCAAGATTTTCTGAAGAGTTGGTAACTGTGTTTGATGATTCCTTAATTTTTCTAACGATATCATCTAATTTATTAATTACGCTATTAAAATTACGAACAATTAATCCAATTTCATCTTTCTTGCCACTATAATTATCAATAACTTCAAATCGACCATCAGCCAAAGTAGAAACTGATTTATTAATATCTATAATTGGCTTAACAAATCCATTTGCTGAAATTAATGAAATGATTACACAAATTATAATTAAGAAAACGCCTACAATTACAATTATTATAGAAGATTTTACAGCTTCTTTCATGATATCAGAATCCTTAGCAACTACTACCACAGTCCATCCTGTAATCTCACTTCTTGCCCAACTAATGTAAGCTTTTCCACTCTTTTGTCCAGGAATGGATTCGTATGATTCAAACTGACCACTTGTGCTGCTTGATTTCATAAACTCAGCATTACTTCTATTAATTTCCTCATCTTCTGCTGTTAATTCCTGAGAGGCATCGGCAGCAACAATACCCTTTGTATCAACAATAACACCCATTTCAATTTTATCTGCTAAAATGTCATGGAAATAATTTAGGTCAAAATTTCTTTGAATAGTACCAACTACTTCACCTGTTGCTTCATCTAAAACAGGTACTATAATTACAAATATTCTTGATCCCGTACCCTTACTTACCATTACATCAGAAAATGCATACTTCTTTGTGCTTACACAAGTTGTGAAATACTCTCTATCTGCTACATTAGAAAGTTTACCACCATCAGTTCTAATAAGCTGATTTCCATCTAATCCTGTTAAAATACAGGCATTACCATCATTAATTATGTCATCAATACTTTCTAACTGTTTCTGAATTGTTTCTAATGAAACGATAGGTGAGGCCGTATTATAGGTTTTTAAAAATGCCCTCGTACTCGGTGAAGTTGTAACAGTTTCAATAACTGTTAAATTATTATTAATTACTGACTCAAAATCAGATATTACGAAATTCGTATTTGCCCGTAATAAATCTAGTGCATCATTTTTTGATTTATTAGTTGCAGAACTATAGCTAATTATAATAGCTATAATTAAAGGGATTACAACCAATGAAACCATAATGCACATTAACCTGGTTTTAATACTGTTGCTTACTTTCACAGAATCACTTGACTTAGTTTTTTGCATCTTCTGTACCTCCATATACTATATTCAATTATTATTCACGTCTCTTGATAAATTTAATTATAGCATATGCAATAGCTCATGTATATATAAAAAAATACATATATAAAAAAATGGTAAAGTGCGCATTAACACTTTACCATTTCTCAAGACTCGTTCACTAATTAATTAGAAGTCTTTTTTTGACTGATTTTCTTAATTACAACTAAAGTTAAAATCATAAGCACAATAGAAACAAATAAGCTTATAAACCAGTTCTTTACAAAACCTGCGATTACATAAGAAACAAGCGAAACTGTTGCAACTGTAAAAACATATGGAAGCTGTGTAGTTACGTGTCGCATATGTTCGCAACCTGCACCTGCTGAAGCCATGATTGTAGTATCTGAAATTGGTGAACAATGATCACCACAAACAGCACCAGCCATACAAGCTGAAATAGAAATAATCATAAGCTCGTTGTTTATATCCCCACCAAAAAGGTTTACTACGATAGGAATTAAGATTCCGAAAGTTCCCCAAGAAGTACCTGTTGCGAAAGCAAGGAAAATACCTACAAGGAATACTAGCGCTGGAAGTAAGCTCATTACAGCACCGTTACCTGCTACATTTGCCACAACACCACCAACATAAGTTGATGCTCCAAGGGAATCTGTCATTGCCTTAAGGGTCCATGCGAAAGTTAAAACTAAAATCGCAGGCACCATACTCTTAAAGCCTTCTGGAATTGCATTCATACAATCGTTAAAGCTTAAAACCCTAGTTGCCACAAAGAAAACAATTGTAATAACAAGTGCCACAGCGGAACCGTAAACTAAGCCTACAGATGCATCTGAATTTGAAAATGCAGTAACGAAATCTGCGCCTGAGAAGAATCCTCCTGTGTAAATCATGCCGATTACACAACAAACAATTAAAGAAACAATTGGTAGAACAAGGTGAATAACTCTACCATTTTGCGAAATTGGAGGATGTGGCTGATCTTCAGCACCTGTTAAACTTGCTGCATCCTTCTTCTTGTTCTTTCTATTCTCAACCATATGATTTAACTCAGCTAAATTCATTGAGCCATAATCAAACTTCATATTAGTAATAGTAATCATCATTACAAGAGTAAGTAAAGCATAAAAATTATAAGGAATTGCTCTAACAAAGAGAGAAAGTCCATTAGCTCCATCTACGAAACCTGTAACTGCTGCTGCCCAAGAAGAAATTGGGGAGATGATACAGATAGGAGCTGCTGTTGCATCAATAAGGTAAGCAAGCTTTTCTCTAGAAATGCCATGCTTATCTGTAACTGGTCTCATAACGGAACCAACTGTAAGACAGTTAAAATAATCATCGATAAAAATCAATACACCAAGAATAATAGTAGCAAACTGCGCACCTCTCTTAGTCTTTACGTGCTTAACTGCCCATTTACCAAAGGCTGAGGAACCTCCGGCTCTATTCATAAGCATTACCATACTTCCTAAAATTACTAGGAACACGAGAATACCTACGTTCCAGCTATCTGATAGCTGTCCAATCATTCCGTCTACGAAAATGTGCTTCATAGCCACGGAAACATTAAAACCTGCAAATAATAATCCACCTGCTAAAATACCAACAAATAATGATGAATATACTTCTTTTGTAATCAATGCCAAGATAATGGCAATAAGTGGTGGAAGTAATGACCAAATCGTATTAGTAAATTCCATATACTCTTCTTCCTTCATTAAATAATATCTATTTATCACATCTAATTTTTAGACATGCATAACAGTATAACAAAGATTAAGAGATTTTTCAGTATTAAATTTTTTAACTAACGGAAGTAGGTTTCTGGGAATCCAGTGTTTGTGGGATTTGTGGGATAAAAATTTGATAAAATTTAATGGGATATGATGGGAATTGGGATTACGTTATCCGGATGGTTTTTGGTTTCGTAGTGTTTGGTCAGAGAATTCTTGGATGTTGTCGTGACGGGGTTGACCTAACGAGAGTTTTTTTACCCATAGGGATTACGTTATCCGAATGGTTTTTGGTTTCGTTGCGTTTGGTCAGAGAATTCTTGGGTGTTGTCGGGACGGGGTTGACCTAACGAGAGGTTTTTTCCCCATAGGGATTACAAAACTTGCTTCTTAAAAACTCGAATTTTCAAAACTAGTACGTTTCAGCAAAAAATATCCGAAAAAGTCAATCACAACTTGCTTATTAAAGCTATATTATAGAGGGAATTGACCCAATACAATAAAAATTAAGCAGAGGGATTAATTTACTAGCTTCTAATATTAAAAAGCATTGACCCTAGAAAGATAAAACTTGCTGCTAGTCCTACTTTTTAAAAAAAGTAGGACTTATTCAGCAGAAATGCTGGAAAAGTCCTACGCCCCCGAGTAAAGCCCAAAGTCGGGATAAATATGAATAAGCAAGTCCCAAAACACGATAAGTCCCATATCCTGCAAACTATCACACACAGCTAGACACAACACAAACCAACACCCCTCAGAAATCAAAAATAGCCTAGAATAAATCTAGGCTACTATCTAAATACATCTCTTCTCTTACTCTTAACTGATATTCTGGTTTTACCATGTAATATAATAGAAACTCTAAAACTATGGCGCTGCCAAGGCTACGTCCCTCAATCTTAAATTGAGAAAAGCCCATAGGCATATATACATTTTGAATGTCATCAAGACTGATAAATCCTGGATTCTTCATGGCATCGGAGAAGCGATAACCAGTCTTAGAATTGGGAGCCTTGCAAATATGATCTTCCTCCGTCTCACCAAGAGCCTTGAGGCTTACGTTTTCATAACAAGCTTTTCTGTCGGTGCAGCCAAAATAGCAACATTCGTTACACAAGAATTCAAGCTTGTCCTTGTACTTCTGCTCTAGTTTGCCAAGTTTATCAAAGGACTTATTAAGTCTAAAGTCCGGCACTACAAATTTAAAATCATCTCTCTTAACTTCTGCCTCTAAGTCCTTAAAGTCAGTCAGAACCTTAGTTGTAGAAGAGACGAAATAAAGGGAAGGATACTTTTCCTTTAAATAGTCTAGTAGCAGGTCGGAGTGTAGGATGACACCATTTTGTACTTTTCGGACATTGCGAGTTTCTGTAGTTTGTCCATTTTCTTCAAAAATCTCGCATAACTTATTGCAAACATAATCGGACAAGTGCTCCTTACGAAGCTTGGAATTGCTGAAAGTTAGGCGGGCGCTGATTTGGTGTTCCCTTAGGAGTGCTGCGACTTTTGTTGCATTTGCATCACCAAAGCCTACTCGTCCTCCGCCCCATAGGGCATCTGCCGGGGCACCATAGATTGAGCCAATTTCGCACCAATCATAAAAGAATTCTCTATGATTTTTCCAGAGAGAAAGAAACTCCTTATAAAAATCATAAAATTCAAACAAGCCCGGTAGGTGGTAATAAGCCTTCATCGTTACATTTTCTCCAATCAATCACTTTTTTATTTATTATAGCAAATGGACAAAGCCCGCTCAATTACTTACTTCCCTGCTTATCTAACAATTTTTTCAAAATCATCCTTTGGATGCTTACAAATTGGGCAAATAAAATCATCTGGCATGTCCTCGCCCACATACTCATAGCCGCAAATCGTGCATTTCCAGATGGTCTCGCCCTTAGGAGTTTCGCCCGCCCTTACAGGCTTTGGCTTTATATTTTCCTGATAATACTCGTAACTGCAGGACTTAGCCTCTGAAAGGACCGTCATGAAACTTGGCTGGCAGATGAAAAGGGTGTGTGAGCTCAAGTCAATCATCTGCTTAACTTCTAGCAAGAAGCAAGCGTTGACACCCTTAGTAATCACAGGAATTCCGTTATCCGCCATTACATAATTGGACTTGTCGTAGCTGTCCGCAAACTTGTTGACGTCGCGACCGGACTGGAAACCGAAATGCTTAAAGGTTTCAAAGTCCGCATCTTGGCTTAAAACTGAGATGTTGCAAGCCTTTGTCTTTTTTAAAATGTCATGCGTAAGGTTTGCTTTATTTAGGGAAACGGAAATCAAATTAGGATCGGAAGCTAGCTGTATTGCTGTATTTGTAATACAGCCATTGAGCTTATCCCCGTCCTTTACTGTACAGACAAAGAGTCCATAACTTAATTTATACATTGCCTTCTTATTATTTTCCATAGAGCCTCCAATCTAGAAATATCCTAGACTAAGCAATATTTCTACAAAACGACCAATTGTTATCACGAAATTATCTACTTATATTATATTGGAAGATTAAGGAAATGTAAATATACTGCCCCTAGCTCTAAATTTCCGGATACTCGCCCACGCTCTTGCCCAAATATCCCATGATTCGTAGCTCATCTTCGGAATCTGTGAGGGCGTTGTGCATTTCCCTATAATCCACCTCGCCAAACATGGAGAGGATGCACTCAACTCTATAGTTTCTTTTAAGTCGTCCGGTGCCGCAACACTCGGCGTTTTCTGGGATTGCTTGATTATGTTGTTTGTATGCGGCTAGCTTTAAAATGTCGCGCCATGTGAAATCTCGAAACTCTGGAAGGTGACGCTTATCAAAATTGGCATTGTAGGCCAAAAGGTCAGTGACTTCATTTTCATATAAATAAGCTCTCATCTGGGAGAGGGCTCCTTCGCGGTCCGTCTTGATAGATGGGATACCAGGAATTTCAAGAGTTTTAGAGTACATGCCGCCCTTCTTTGCAGCCTCAGTGATTATCCAATAGTTGCTGCTAAGGGGCTTAAAATCCTCTTCCGAAGCGATAACCACGCCTATGGACATGACCTCATCGCTCCAAGTTGTTTCTGTATCTATAACTGCAAATTTTTTTGACATTTTCATAATCTCCTTAGGGCTAATTTTCTTAATAATATTCGCTATTTATCATAACATAGATAGTGTAATATAAAATTGTACTCAATTTTATTAATTTTTTCCAAAATTTTTTATGAAACTATTGACCGAACCCCGTTTAAAGTCTATAAATGAACTAAGCTTTGCAGGGAGGGGCTTAAGGGCAGCAAAAGCCTTATGACCTTAAAATTTGATATACGAAAGGAGTTTCTATGTATTTAGAAAAGATAAATGGACCTGAAGATGTTAAGAAAATTGACATTAACAATCTACAGACACTTGCAGATGAAACAAGAGCGGCCGTCATTAATAGAATCAGCAATATTGGTGGTCACAAGGGCCCAAATCTTGGTGTGGTTGAATTAACAGTGGCACTACACTACGTGTTCAATTCGCCAACAGATAAGTTTGTATGGGATGTCTCTCATCAAAGCTATCCACACAAGATTTTAACTGGTAGAAAAGAAGCCTATCTTGATGCAGAGCATTTTCGCGATGTGACTGGTTACACTAATCCCAATGAGAGCGACCACGACCAGTTTAAGATTGGTCACACATCCACTTCGGTTTCACTCGCCCTCGGACTTGCAAAAGGCCGTGACGTGAATAATGGAACTGAAAATGTTGTCGCAATTATCGGTGATGGATCGCTTTCCGGTGGCGAGGCCCTTGAAGCCTTGGATTACGCTGGTGAGTACGATAAAAATCTTATCATCGTTGTTAACGATAACGATCAAAGTATTGCTGAAAATCATGGTGGAATTTATAAGACACTAAAAAAATTACGTGACACTAAGGGCGAGGCACCTAACAATTTCTTTAAGGGATTCGGGCTCGACTACATTTACATAGACGAAGGCCACAATATTCCTGCCCTCGTAGAGGTTTTCAAAAAAGTTAAGGACATCGACCATCCAATAGTCGTACACGTTCATACTATTAAAGGTAAAGGACTTTCTTATGCTGAAGAAAATAGAGAAAGTTGGCACGCTGGTGGCCCATTTAACATAGAAGATGGATCACCAAAGAATAAGCCTACTAAGCCAGCGGACACAACAGTTCACGACAGTTTGGTAGAGCTATTAGAAACTGATGATAAAGCCGTTATTTTCAACGCTGCTACCCCAGCATCCCTTGGATTTATCGGTGAAGAAAGACAGGGTTATGCAAAACGCGGACGTTTCGTTGACGTTGGTATTGCTGAGGAAAATGCTATGGCTATGGCAAGTGGTGCTGCTAAAAATGGCGCTACTGCTGTATTTGGTACTATGGCTCCATTCCTTCAGAGAACTTATGATCAGCTATCACACGATTTGTGTTTAAATAATAACCCAGCTACTATCCTAGTTTTAAACCCAGGAGTGTACGGCATGAACTCTGATACTCACATCGCACTTAGTGATATCCAGTTCTTTGCCCACGTTCCAAATCTTCTTTATCTTGCCCCAACAAGTAAGGAAGAATACGTTCAAATGTTTAAATATGCCACAAGCCAGAAGGCACATCCAGTTGCAATTCGCGTCCCACGTAAATTTACGACTGATGGCATAGCTGATAACACAGATTATTCCTTAACAAATAAGGCTAAGGTAATTAACAAGGGTAGCGACATCGCTATCGTAGCTGTTGGTTGCTTAGTCCCAGTTGCCCTTGAAACAGCTAAGGCTTACAAGGAAAAGACTGGTAAGGAGGTCACAGTTATTAGCCCTAGATTTTTAACTGGACTTGATACTGATCTTCTTGACTCCCTAAAGGAAGACCACAAGCTTGTTATTACTATTGAGGATTGCTATCTTGACGGTGGCTACGGCCAGCGCATCGCGTCCTTCTACGGTGATAGCGACATGAAGGTTAAGAACTTAGGTTTAACAAAGGAGTTCCATTCAGACTTTAAGCCGGATGAACTTCTAAAAGAAAACGGAATCAGCGCCACTGGCTTACTAGCCCTTATGGACTAACTAAACTCTTTCATAGCGAGAAAGTAAGCTAGAGCTGATGAGGCCCCGCAGGTGACTGCGGGGCTTTTTTAGTGGTTGGGGGGTGAGGTGTTGTTGTGGGACGGGAGTGGGGCGCGGTCGGACGCAAAGGCGCTTCGCTGTTTGCTGTGACGCTGGCTTCCGGGGATGGCCGCTTGCTTTTGTTGCTGGAACGGAATTGGCGGTTTAGCCGGGTTTTTTGTTAAATTCTCGGCAGCGTTAGGGGTGAGTTGACCTAACGCTAGGTTTTTTCGCTATTGGGATTATGGAAAATTTCCTAGAGCACACAACTTGCTTTTATTTTGGCTCCGGAGGTGGTTTTTGGCCGGAGGGAGTTGACCTAGCAACTTCATTTTCTTGCTTTAGTCCTACTTTCCCACTATTTATAATACTCATTTTTTAAAAAGTAATACTTACGAGCAAAAAAGTCTGGATTAGGTCACTACAAACTCACATTTCAACCTTTAAATTTAGGGGCAATTGACCCAACGCGAAATTATCATTCCACAGGGATTAAAACTCTAAATCTATTTTTCTAAATCATTGACCTAACATACAAAAAAAGACCGCTAGGTCCTAGTTTTCAGAAAAGAATCCTTTTTAGCCCCAATTCTTAGCTAAGCCTAACGGTCTTATATTAAATTCTTGGTCGCGACCACAACTTGCTCTCTAGCCCTTTAGCAAGTTCTCCAACTCTTCCTCAGAAATTTTCATACCCTTTACTAGAGCTAGCTCATCTACTTTTTCATCTAAGATTTCCTTATACACGTAGCCATGCTCGCCTTTGAAAGTAAGGCCGCACATTAAAGGTGCATTTTCAGCTCTTTCTTCACAACCAAAATCAGCTTCACCAATATTTATAAGTTCTAACATAATCTTCCTCTATATATGCTTCTTACCAATAATCTTTATGATATCTTTCTCTTCTGCCTTTGGATTTAGCTTGAGTACCTGGTTATAAATCTTTTCCCAAGACTTTGTTGAATCTTCGCCATAGGCACTTGTTACTAAATCGTAACCCCAGATAACTTCTGGTGGCTGCATAATAGAAACTGCCATGCCGTACTCATTTCCTGTCTTTTTGTTGGTTCTTCTTCTAAAGTCGGAAATTACAAGGTAGAGATTCATTTGCAAAGAAGTAATAATTCCAGGATAATTCTTAGCTCCGTCCTTGCCAAAACCCGCGAGTTTCTTGAGTTCTGTGGAGAGAATCTCGTCCTCTTTCCAGACAATGTCGCCCTCGTCGTCTTCTTGCATGTAAAAATCCATGATCATCTTTTCTCTTCTGCTTGCCTTTCCATCTGCATAGCGTGAGTCAAAGTCGTAACCGTCTCTCCTTGCATTTGCAAAAATCGGCAGCCATTCCTTACTAATAAAACCTGCCCTCTTGTCAAAGAACTTGCCATAGGCAACTTCCTTAGAACGAGCGATGATTTCTCGCCATTCCCAAGGATCCTTGTCTTTAATGCCGGTCCACCAGAAATCTGCTGCCACCATCTCTTCTAATGAAAAGCCTTCCACCTCATTTGCGAAAAATGGGAGAAAACCAATCTTATTCACTAACTCCACGACCTCTTGCCAAGACTTAATTCTTGAAGAATCGTTTATGGCCTTGCCCTTCATGTACCAAATTCCATCTATTTTTTCCATTGCGTTCCTTTCATTGCGTGTTTCTATTCAAATCTCGCCATGCGAGACTTGGCGCGGGATTTGCGCAAGCTTTAGCTTGCAAATTTCAGGTGCAAATCCCTGCGCATCCAAAGCGGAGCGTATATCTCAGAGCATCTGAGATATATTCTTATCTTTAATAGGCTTATTATAGCATTAATCCCATATTTTTGTAGAGGTTTCCTTAACTTTAAGGGAAGTTATTGTGATTTTTCGTGAGGGTTACAATTAACGAGGGATTTTTGATAAATTACCTGTATTCTAAATGAAGAAAATCAAAAGAAAGTGTTAAAATTTCTACGTTTGCATGTCATTTTTATATTTATACATATATTATAAAAATTTTATATATGTCTTATACTTTTTATAAAATTTTTTCTATTTTATTCGTATTGTACAACTGTATATAATTTTACTAGATATATAGCTTGTGGACACAGTTCACAAAGCTTTCACAAATTCAAAACATTTACTATTTGTTAAATCACCTCACAGCCCGCATTATTACTGGTTTTATGTTATATATTTATTTTTTTATCAATAATTTTTGCACAATCTATTCATGTTGACACATCTACGATTCTATGTATAATCAATACTTGTTTAAACGAGATAAATGAATAGGAGGTAAAAAATCCATGGGAGTAGCTTCATTAGTTTTAGGTATTATTTCTATCCTTATCGGACTTTTTTCAGCAGGTGCATTAGGTTGGTTAGGAGCTATTTTAGCAATTCTAGGTATTATCTTAGGCGCAGTTGGTAAAAAGAATCCTGCGAAAAGTGGACTTGCAACAGCTGGTATGGTTTGTTCAATTATTGGCTTAATCTTATGCCTAATATTATACATCGCATGTGCAGCTTGTGTAGGTGGATTAGCATTATCTTTATAATTTAAGATTGCTAGAGAAATACACAATGATTATAAGGCTTCTGTGTAACATCATAGAAGCCTTGCTTATTATTTAGGAGATTTTTATGCATTTATATACTAATATATTTGGATTAGTTACAGTTCCAACTTATGGTCTTATGATCGCAATCGGCGTAATAATTGCAAATATAATAGCTCTTTTTCTTCTTAAGAAAAACAAATTCGATATAAATGATTATATTATACTTGAAGGCTATTGCTTAATGGGAGCTTTTTTCGGAGCAAAGCTTTTATACTTGGTTGTATCATATAAAGACATAGATTGGTCTAGAATACTTGAACCTGCTTACTTTAACGAATTAATGTTAGGTGGTTTCGTCTTCTATGGCGGTTTAATTTTTGGTTTAATATTCGTCTTTATCGGTGGTAAAATTCATAAAATAAATACAGTTCTTTTTATTCGTGAATTTATATTTCTAATTCCTTTAATTCATGGATTTGGTCGAATTGGTTGTTTTATGGCAGGATGTTGCTACGGTGTACCTTATCACGGTCATGGTGCAGTAATATTTCCTGAGAACTCATATGCAATATCAGGAATAGAATTATTCCCAATCCAAATCGTAGAAGCTGTGTTATTATTCTGTATTGCAGCTTTAATTTTATTCTTAAGAATTAAAAACAATTTCCATTATACAGTGGAACTTTATTTTATTCTTTATGGTATCACAAGATTCATATTAGAATTCTATAGATATGATGCAATTCGTGGTGTATATTTTGGAATTTCTACATCGCAATGGATTAGCATCGTAATGCTTCTAGTAGCTTTAGGATTATTAATCACAAGCAAAATACAAAAGAAGGCTACTGTAATTCTCTAATATTTTTATATTGGAGAATTACAATAGCTTATATTTTTAGACTATTTTCTTTTCTTAATCATATTTAAAACACTACCTTCATAGTCGTTCCAAACCCCGGCTCACTTTCAAGCTCGATCTTAGCGTTGTGGATTTCCACCACATGCTTCACGATTGAAAGGCCAAGGCCTGTGCCACCGGTTTCTTTCGAGCGGCTCTTATCAACTCTATAAAATCTCTCGAAAATTCGCTGCTGGTCTTCCTTTGGAATTCCAATGCCGTTATCCTTCACAATCAAGCAAGCTTCAGGATTTGCTGTAACAACGACCTCAACCTTGCCACCAGGATTGTTGTAACGGATAGCGTTCTGAATTAGATTTTCTGCGAGTTCCCTAAGCATGTGGCTGTTGCCCCTGAGCCTGCAAACTTCACCCTTTAGGCTAAGCACCACGCCCCTTTGCTTTGCGCCAAACTCAAGATTTTCCACGCACTCGCTAACAATCTCATAGAGATTGAGCTCCTCAAATGAAGGTTCTCTATCACTTCTATCAAGCTCTGAAAGCCTGATAATATCTGTGATTAAGGCAAGTAATCTATTAGAGTTCTTTCTGATTTCGTGGTAAAAATGTTTTCTCTTTTCTTCATCCACAAAATCCCCCTCTAAAAGCTCCGCATAGCCTGAAATGGCCGTTAGCGGTGTCTTTAGCTCATGAGAAATATTTGCAGTAAAATCCTGTCTTACCTTGGCGGCCGATAAAACCTCGTCGTGCTGCGCCCTGATAATCTCCGTTAGCGGCTCAAGCTCCTTATAAGGTGCCTCGTAATTGACATTATTAAAGTTCTTCGCCATATTTTCAACCGGTCGCAACAACTGCTTTGTAAGCAAATGTGAAAGCAAAACGCAAATCAAAAGCAAAGTCATGATAATCACGACTATTACTGGGGTTGCAGACATAAATACCGAAAACAAGCTATTTACATCTGTTGCCACTCGTAAAACTGTGCCATTATCTAGCAAAAGCGCATAATATATGGTGTTGTGGTTCATGGTGTCTGAAACACGAGTAATCTCGCCATATCCATTTTTAAAGGCCTCCTGAATCTCCGGCCTATCGTAGTGATTTGAGAGGTCCGCAGCCTCGGCATCATTGTCGTAGAGCACAGTTCCATCCATGTCCACCCAAGTGATTCGAAGCTCCTGCACATCCGCCGACAAATCCATGCTCGAAAGGTCCCCGTCAGTGGATTCAAAATAGTTCGTATCCCTCAAAAGCTTCGCCGTAACCGCCAAGTCATTTTTCACCTGTCTCTGGAAAATATTGTAGTAAACAAGCGTCGTTCCAAGCACCGTAAAGGCAATGGCGATAATCGCGATAATCATAAGTCTTATGTTAATTTTTGTTTTCATATGAAAATGTCACACTTCTTTCCATTTATAATATGTCCTAAACCATGTCCGATTTTTTCAATTATTGCTGTAAGACATTAACAAGTCCATAAAATATTTACAAGTCTTCATCATTCCATAATAGAATTACAAATCCTCGTAATTTCATAATAAAATTACAAATCCCCATCACTCCATAATATAACCCACATTGCGCACTGTTCTGATGCGATTTCCATAGGACTGCAGCTTCTTTCGTAAAGTCTTTATGTGCATATCTAGGGTTCGCGACTCGCCCTCGTAGTCGATACCCCAAATTCGCTCCATAATAGTATCCCTGCTAAGCACGATGCCCTTGTTTAGCAAAAGGAGGGAGAGCAATTCATACTCCTTGAAGGTGAGCTCTACATTTTCACCATTAATGCTCACCGCGTGCTTCTCATTGTTTAGATGCAAATCGTCCAAAACCAGCTCCTTAACTTCCTCCGGAGCAGACCTGCGAAGCAAGGCCTTGACCCTGGAAATGAGCTCCATGACGGAAAATGGCTTCTTAATGTAATCGTCCGCGCCGTCCTCGATGCCCCTCACCAAATCCAGCTCCGTAGTCTTGGCTGTGACCATGATTATAGGCATCTTCTTTGTATCCGGATTGCGGCGCATTTCCTTAACAATCTCGTTGCCGCTCTTGTCAGGCAACATGATATCCACAAGGCAAATGTCCGGCTGCCTCTCCGCAAGCTTCCTATAAAAATCCTTGGCACAGGCAAAGCCCATGACCGTGTAACCCGCAGTCTGCAAGGCATACTCCTCGATTTCCCTAATATTTTCATCGTCTTCGATAATATATACTAATGCCATTTGTTCAACCCCTTTAATATTCGTTACCTTTATTATGACTTATATTTTGAAAATGTCTAGCCTAAGGGTAACATGGCTTTGTAAAATCTAGGTAAAATGCGGCGGGTGGGACGGGACTTTCTTTCCTTCCCCGCTTCTATTCGACAACCGCAGCTTTACAACCCGCCCGCCTATTCCATGGCGGGTGGGATAGGCGGCTACTATCTAATGAAACTACCGTTTGAGTCCTCAAAAAAGCAACTTGTCCCCAAGGATTTAGAAAATCACTTCTTTTTTCCTCAATATTGAGACACATTTTCCCCAAAACCCACAAAACTAAAACAAAGAAAAAGAACACTGCAAAATACAGTGTTCTTCTCCCATAGGAATTATGTAGTGTGTCTTGTTTGCAGACACCAGAAAGGAAGTGTCTACGTTGGAGTTTTTTCTGTCTACATGGAGTTTTAATCTGTTTTGAATTGATATGTAGACACGAATTATATCTATATAAATTAATAGATAACAAATCTAGTCGGTTGCCAGGCGACAACCCTTATCAATCGGGACTTTCCTATAATCCCTTTGTTACTCCAAAAGGGGGTAACAACTAATTTTCTCGAACCCACTGGCATGTTGGTTCATTAACAAAGTAAAATGTATTATATGATTAACGAAAACTCGTTACTTTAAAGATTAATAGATTAATTTACTACATACGGTGAAGTCCTACCGTTTGGTCATCCCCTCTCAGCCGAATAGCGAAGCGCTTTCGGCGTCCGTTAGTCTCATCATTCCCGGCAATTTTTGGCGTCCGGACTTCCCAAAACTTCCGGCCTCCTCTTAGCCCTCCGTCTCTCTCCTTCCAGCCACAGCGTAGCGCTTGGCGTCCGTCCCTTCCCAACGGGAGGTGTAAACCAGCCGCTAGGGCTGGGGGGTATTTAAGCAGACTGTCTTGACTCCGTCGCTACTTTGCTTGCTGGCCCACTACTGTGGGGCAGGAAGCTTAGTAGCGCTACGAGAGTCAACAAGCGAGAGCGAGTCTGCGAGAATGCCGCCCCAGCCCGCAGCGGCGTCCGTCCATCATCCCCCGTTGGAGAGACAGAAGCCAAACGGGAGCGCCTTACTCCACATCAGCGAGAGCACTAGCGTCTTCCTCGCCAGTTCTTATCTTAACGACCTTACTTACATCATAAACAAATATCTTTCCATCTCCGATATGACCTGTATAAAGAGCCTTCTTTGCTGTCTCAATTACTTCTTCAACTGGGATCTTGCTTACAACGATTTCAAGCTTAACCTTTGGAAGAAGAGTTGCATCCATTTCAACACCTCTATACATTTCTCCAGCACCCTTTTGGATACCGCAACCCATAACCTGAGTAACTGTCATACCTGTTACACCTAAATCATTCATTGCCTTTCTTAACTTGTCATAACGAGAAAGTTTAGCAATAATTACAACCTTATGAAGAACTGCATCCTCACCGTCATTTCTAACAACCTTAATAGCTGTATCTTTAAGGGTTCTAGATGCATTTTCATAATCAATAACACCAAGATCTGTGTTAGCATTAGCTTCCATTTCCATGCCTGTAATATCCATGATTGAGAAGCCTGCATAAGCTGATGCAAGACCATGCTCTGTAGAATCAAGACCTGTAAGCTCTTCTTCCTCAGAAACACGAAGACCAAGTGTTGCATCAATTAACTTGAAAGTGATAAATAATGTTACTGTTGCAAAACTTAAAGTTGCAAACATACCAAGAAGCTGAATTCCTAATAATTCAAAGCCGCCGCCCATGAGTAAACCTGAGATAACGTCACCATTTGCATTAGCGATTGCATAACCAGGAACTGAGCTATCTGCAAGTAAACCAACAGCAACTGTTCCCCAAATACCGTTTAACATATGAACTGCAACGGCACCAACTGGATCATCTACTCTTAATACATAATCAAGGAACCAAACACCAAATACTACTAATAAACCAGAAACAATACCTACTATAATTGCACCAAAGGCATTAACTGAATCACAACCTGCTGTAATACCAACTAAACCAGCAAGGGAAGCATTAAGGCACATTGAAACATCTGGCTTCTTATATTTTAACCAAGTGAAAACCATTGTTGTTACTGTAGCAACTGCTGGCGCAATTGTTGTTGTTACGAAAATGTGACCTAGCTGATCTACAGAAGTTGCAGCAGCACCGTTAAATCCGTACCAACCAAACCAAAGAATGAATACACCTAAAGCACCGATTGGAATGTTGTGGCCTGGGAAGGCATTTACCTTAGTAACCTTGCCCTTCTCATCCTTTGTAAACTTACCGATACGAGCACCAAGAATCCAAGCACCGATTAAAGCACCGATACCACCTACCATATGAATACAGTTAGAACCGGCAAAATCGTGGAAGCCTATTTGAGCAAGCCAGCCGCCGCCCCATGTCCAATGAGCTTCGATTGGATAAATAAGACCTGAAATAACACCTGAATAAACACAATATGAAATAAATTTTGTTCTTTCAGCCATAGCACCTGAAACGATTGTTGCTGTTGTTGCACAGAACACTAAGTTAAATACAAAACCTGACCAATCAAAAGATGCGTAATTTGAAAATATATCTAAATTTGGAATACCAACTAAACCAAATAGAGCATCTTCGCCAAGAAATAAACCAAAACCGATGAAGATAAACATTACTGTACCGATACAGAAATCCATTAGGTTCTTCATAATAATATTTCCTGAGTTTTTAGCTCTTGTAAAACCTGCTTCAACCATTGCAAAACCAGCTTGCATCCAGAATACTAAAGCTGCACCTATTAAAAACCACACGCTAAAGACCTGTGAGTTTACTGCTTCTAAAACATCATTCATAAATAACTTTCCTCCTTTGGACTTTCATCCATTTACCAAACACACTCCCTAATATAAATAAAGCGCTGCTAAGGTGGACGTCTCACCCTAACAGCGCCTTTGCTGTAAATCTTTGTGTTTGTATATTTTTAAAGCAAATGTTTATCTCTCCTAAAAGCCACTAAGTCTAGATAAACAAAAAGAGCGCTTAAAGATATCCTCTATCTCTAAGCGCCTTTGCTTTTATGTTTTAGATTGTATACAAATACTTTTTTAGTGTCAAGAATAAATTTAATATTTTAATATTGTAAAGCATTTTTTGAAAATGTGACTAATAATCTAAAGTTCCTAAGAGACTTTAAAATCTTAAGTCATTTTACTCAAACTTCTCCATAGCCTTAGCAAATTCTTCGTTATACTTTTCTTCCTCTCGCTTTAGGACTTCCTTCTCCTTAGAAACATCAATAATCTTTATGGCATCTAGCCAATGTAGATTCTTAATTCCCTTTATAGTTTTAATTGCCACTTGTCGATATTCCGGGCCTATTAGCAACAAACTTAGTGCCTCTTCATGGTTCAGAAAGCCACTAGTTATAATGCCTAGACTATCGTATAACGTATCATTTGCCACAGGACCAATAACTACATCTGCCTCTATTGTATCCTTCTGGCGTCTATTATTAAAAATGTATTCAAACCAATCTTTATTTCTTTCAAATTCAACGACCTTTAGGCCCTCTAAATCTAGCCTATACTCGTTTATGTAAAAATTCTCTCCGGCCCACTTATTTACAAAGTCCCTGTCTGGGCTAAGATAAAAACCCTGACCAAAGTCAGCATTTTTCCTACCATGAAAAATATCTGGCTGTTTTATCAACTCACTACTAGCATGAAACAATCTCATAGCCATCCCACCTTTTCCTCAAAAAATATGTATTGTTAATCTCGATTTATTATCAATATCTTACCATTTATAAACACCAAAAGATAGTCAATTATGCAATCTTATTTTTTAGTTACAGGGGCGGCTCGCCTGACGGCTGGCTGTAAATCTAGCTAGAAAAAAGCGGCACACCACAAGGCGCGCCGCTGTATCTCATGTCTAAGTTTTAATCTTGCGATACATTTTCACAAGGCCATTTATTCTTCGATTGGACAGACCTCTGAAAGGGCGAGTACTGCGTTTCTTACGCAATCGTTACATGGACAGACTACCTGACCTGTAGTAATTCCCTTAAGATCCTTGCAAATTGTAGCTCCGCATTTTTCATTAAACTTAGCTAGAATTTCCTTAGAATATCTAGGTGTTCCCTTAGCGCCTGTTAGCTGGCCGGCTGTCATTACAGCTCCGATTAGGGCTCCGCATGTACTTTCCATGCAACCCATACCTGCAGCAAATCCTGCTCCAACTGTCATTAACTGCTCATTTGAAAGATCGAATTTATCCTCGAATGCAGCTAAAACTGCCTGTGTACAGTTACATTTTCCTGTTGCTTTAAGACTTACCGCTAAGTCAGCACGTTCGTTTATTGTCATAATTATTCCTTTCCTTTTGCCTTTAATTTACAAATTCCTTGAGTCATAGTTCCCATTGGACAGAAACTACACCAAGTTCTCTCCTTAAAGAGTAACATTACAATAAGGCCTATTAGTGTTGATGTCAACATTAGGCTGTAAAAACCGAAACCAAATTTTGCTACCCAATCAGGAAAGATACTACCATTATAAGCCCATTGCCATGGAACTTTAAAGGTCCAGAATAACTTGATTGCTTTTCTTAAACTATCTGTTCCTGAAAATACTAAATATGTTTGAAATACCATATTGGCAAACATGGTTAAAAAGAAGGCCAAAAATCCGTATCTAAACCAATTAGAAGAGAGAAACTTTGGAGCCTTTTTCTTCCTTGATAGCTTTAATTTGTTACCTAAAAACCAGAATAATTGTCCTCTGCCACATAAATTGTTGCAAAAATATTTATTGCCCGCAAAAATTGCAACTATGAGGGGTAAAATAAAGTCAATTAATCCTAGCCAAGCAAACAAAATGTTAAAAAAGCCTAAGGCAAAATAAATAATTGACCAAATATAAAGATAATCCATCCACGATTTCTTTCTTTTGGGTTTCTTGATCTTTACATTGTTACTATTTGTCATTTGATACCTCCACTGTTTCTATACTTATTGTGTCCGCTGGACAGGCCTTGGCGCATATACCACAACCTACACATTTCGCCATATCAACCACTGAATAACATCCTCTAAAGATGCTAATTGCGCCTCTTGGACACTGCTTTTGACAGACACCACAAGCTACACAATGGCTTACGTCTACTTTTGCCTTTCTTTTAACCATCCTTGCTTCCTTTCAAATTTTTTATTTTTATCTTGCATTTCGTACAAGATAAGTTTATTATATGTGGTAAGAAAAATATATCAAGTACGCAAAATTTATTAACCTGGTAAGAAAAAACTGACTAATGAAAATGTAATGCGATTAAAGGAGTTAATTATGGCAAAGAAAAAAGAACCTCTATGTGATGATATTGCAGGAAATGGCTGCGGTTTAAAGAAAGTATTAAACATCGTTGGTGGAAAATGGAAAATCATGATCTTATGTGTCATTGATAATAATGAGACTGTGCGCTACGGCGAGCTTAGACGTTCCGTTTACGGCATCACTAACACTATGCTTGCCCAGTCCCTAAAGGAGCTTGAAGCTGACGGATTGGTAAACCGTCTTCAGTTTGATGAAATGCCAGTAAGAGTGGAGTATTCCCTAACTGAAAAGGCTAAGTCAATGATTCCTATATTATTGGAGTTAAAAAGATGGGGCGAGGCGAATTTGTAGTGGGGGATGGCGGGGATGCTGTCTCTTCCGGGACTTTCAGAGAATTCTTTTGTGCCTATAGTGGTGCTATTTCCTTCCGGATAGGCACTGGACTTATAGGGACTATGTCGACTTTAAATTGTGCCGTCTCTTCCGGGACTTTCAGAGAATTCTTTTGTTCCTCTTGGGGGCTTTTCCCTCTCGGATAGGCACAAACTTCCTAGTCTATCTCATCCCGATTTAGCAAGTTTTGACTTTTCCCACTAATCTTCTGAAAAAAGTCACACACAAAATTGTAAAAAAAAGACACGATTTGGCTATAATCCACTTATACGTTTATAAAAGTCACAAGAATTTTTCAATTTTCTAGTTAAGTCATAAAAATTAGAGGCTTCTTGTGACTTTTTAGTTACTTAAGCAAGAAAAAGTCACAAGCAAAATTTTTAGCTCTTAAAAAACTGTGCCTTTTTTCCTTTGTTAAACTTCATTGCAGGCACAAACGCCCCGAAAATACTAAGCTGCCGGGACACACGGAAGAATTCTTCTGTGCCTATAGGAGGGCTTTTCTCTCCCGTTTAGGCACAATGCCCCAAAACTATCTCATCCCAAGTTAGCAAGTTGTGACTATTCCCGCTTATTTCGCCCACAAAAGGCACAAGATCCCCGTAACATATACAATACCCCAGACCACACTACACCCACGATGGCTAAAAAGCAAAAAAAGATGCTACTTACGCAAGCGTAAATAGCATCTTCATCATTCATTGTCTATTTTAAGCATAATCCGCAACTGTAAACAGTGGCTTTACGACTACGACTTCGTCGTATTCTTTTTGTGTTACAGTAACGCTTGGATTTAAAGCTTTTAAATCCTTCTTTACGAGCTCCATAGCTCCATCTATTGTAGTTGTTCTACCTTCTCTGATTACTCGAATCATTCGTTCACACACAATTGGGTGGGCATAGATTGCAGGTAGTGGGAAGTTGCTTATTTTCTCAAGCTTACTTTCCATCTCAGAAAGGGTGTTGCGGTAACAATTGTCGCCATAGCGCTTATTATTAGTACCAGTAGGTAGTACGTGAGATGATATTACAAAGAAAATAAATGCAAATCCCAAAAGCACATAAACTCCACCAGTCTTTATTCCACTTGTCATTACAAGATGAATTCCGAAGGCGGCACATACTGCTGCCGCTAAGAATACTGCTACGGCTAAAATTCTGTATGTTGGATTAATAGAATCAAGAGTTCTTTTTTGTTTAGCATCATAGGCTAAACGTGTGCTTAATTCCCTATCCTTTTCAAGTTCAAGCTTTGCTTTATCTAAGATATCAATTGTTTGAATAGCTTCCTTAGATAATTTTTTTACAAAACGCGCACGTTCTTTTTCTTCAGCCTTTCTTAATCTTTTTTCAGCCTCAACGGAATGTGTTGGCATTTTCGGATAAGCCTCGCTTATGGCATCAAGCATTAAATCAACATGCTCTTCATATTTGAAATTACAAACTTTCTTAGTACCATCTTTGAATTCTACAACAAGATATGGAATTGAGCCAAATAAGCCCTTTCCCGTAAATCCACCTTTGCTCATTGCAACTCTTTTATAAACACGCGATACATTTGCCATATCAGCATAATAAACCCTATCTAGATAGAAGCTATTAAGATATATAGCCTTTTTTCCTAATCCACAAGGACCATATTTAACTAGATTTTTCTTATCCTCTTTCAACTCCTCAACTGTTAAATTAGAAGAGCCTAGAGCTTTTGGTGTAAATATCATAACCCCACTCCTTTACTGGTTTTGCTCTGCTTTTGATCTTCTCTTTGTTGCTGCAATAAATAATCCTAAGAAGAGGATTGCAACAATAATACCTGCTGGATAAGCAACTAATGTGTTGTTCTTTAAGGCAGGGATTAAACCTAAGCATTCTGGAGCCATTACAAAATATGTAATAGAAACTGCACTCATAAATGTTGCAGGAACTACTGTGATCCAGTAATTTTTCTTATTTATGAATAGATACATAGATGCAGACCAAAGAACAATCATAGCAAGTGTCTGATTTGTCCAGCTGAAGTATCTCCAAATAATTGAGTAATCAATGAATCCAAATGTATTACCAAATCCAAGGATAGCTCCTATACCAAGAAGTGGAAGGCACAAAAAGAAACGATTCTTAACCTTGTTCTGATCAATTTTAAACCAATCTGCAATTGTAAGACGAGCAGAACGGAATGCTGTATCTCCTGATGTAATAGGACAAGCTACAACACCAAGCATAGCTAAAATAATACCTACTGAACCCATTGTCTTTGCACAAATTGCATAAACTGTTGTTGAATTTCCACCACCAGCTGCTACAAGTCCTTCACTACCATAAATTGCACAACCTGCTGCTGCCCAAACCAAGGCAATAATGCCTTCAGCTACCATTGCACCATAGAATACAAATCTACCTTGTTTTTCACTCTTTAAGCAACGAGCCATAAGAGGAGACTGAGTTGAATGGAATCCTGAAATAGCACCACAAGCTACTGTGATAAACATAAATGACCAGATTGGTGTACCTGATGGATGCATATTTCTAAAGTGTGACCAAATTTCTGGTACCTGATATCCACCTGCAAATGTACCGATAATAACACCGACTGCCATGATAATAAGGCAAATACCAAATACAGGATAAATACGACCAATAATCTTATCAATTGAGATAAAAGTTGCGATGAAATAATAGATAAGAATAATTGCAAGCCAGAAAGGTGCACTTGTAAGAATTCCTGAAACTCCATTATTTTTGAATAGTACAACAATTAAACCTGCAGGACCAACTGCAAATACTGTACCAACCATAACTAGTAAGATTACGGAGAATACTCTCATTACATTTTTCATAGTCTTACCAAGGTAAGTACCGGTAACTTCTGCAATAGAAGCACCTCTGTTACGTTCTGATAACATACCTGAGAAGTAATCATGGACACCACCGGCAAAAATTGTACCGAATGTAATCCAAAGAAATACTACAGGACCCCATTCAGCACCAGTTAAGGCACCAAATATAGGACCTAGTCCTGCGATATTTAGAAGCTGTACTAAGAACAGTTTCCAGAGAGGCATGACAACATAGTCAACGCCATCATTTAAAGCGATTGCTGGTGTTTCACGATCATCTGGTCCAAATGTGCTTTCCACAAATTTACCATATGTGAAATAGCCAGCAATTAAGATAAATAGACAAATAAAAAAGCTTACCATATAAAATACCCCCTTAGATGCTTTTTACACGTAGCAAATCTTAAGATAAGTCTCATAAGTCTATAAAGGTGGATATAAATTACGGCTTATGATTAGCCACCTTCAAGGTTTTCTACTGTCTCTCATTATAATACTTTTAGGGATTTTTAACAATCTTTTTTGTATTTATAAGACATTTTTAGGATAAATGTCTTAGCATTTTGTATTCAACTATTCTCATTCTATTGAAATTATATTTTTATTATCTAATAATTAGCCATGTTACAATTAAAATTGCCAGAAAAATTATGTTATATCCTGTGAATGTTTTCATGTATTTTCCAGTGTTTTCCTTGTATTCCTTGGTGTAGGCCTTATAGGAAATGAGGCTTGCCATGGAGGCTATTAAAGTTCCAAGCCCACCAACATTTACACCAATAATTAATTCCTTATAGTTTGCTGTAAAGCCAGACAACATCAGGGTTGCAGGCACATTACTTATAAACTGGCTTGTGATTAGGGAAATGATGAACTCGCTATTTGCCATTACATTTTCCAAAAAGTTCTTTATAAGTGGAATTCTTCCCATATTGCCTGTAAAAATGAAAAATCCTATGAAGGTCAAAAGTAAGATATAATCTGCCTTAGCGATTAGCTTTCTATCAAGCACTAAAACTGCAACTAACACGATTCCTACAAAGATGTAATATGGAATTATACGACCTACAGTAAGTAAAGCGATAATGAATAGGATGCTAAAGACTAGAACCTCTCTTCTATTTAGAGAACTTCCTGTCTTGGTCTCTTCCTTTTTTGCAGTCTCTTCTAAATCAGAATCTTTATCCACAGACTTTTCTAAATCTGGATTTTTATCCACAGACTTTTCTAACTTATCAAGACCTGCATGTCTTTTATTTACAAAAAATATGGCAACAACTAAAAGAATAAAAGACATAACGCTATAGGGCAGCATAATTTTACAAAAATCTATTAAACTAAGGCCTGTAAGCCCGTACATATAGAGATTCTGCGGGTTACCAATAGGTGTTAACATACTACCTAGGTTTGCTGCTATGGTTTGGAGAACGATTATAGGTATCATTACATTTTCCAAATTCGCCCTTCTTAAAATCATAATGGCAATGGGCACGAAGGTGATTAGGGCCACATCATTAGTTATAAACATACTTAAGAAAAAGCAGATAAATACTAAGATTGCCATTAACTGCCAAGGCTTACTAAACTTGCTAATTAGCTTATTGGCTAGCATATCAAAGAGATTGTTTTTCTTAAAGCCTTGAATTATTATCATCAATCCCCACAAAATTCCAAGGGATCTAAAATCTATATAATCTATGTACTTGCCATCTGGACGCACAAGAAGCGCAGACACTATTGCTAGTATCCACGCTACTGTCATCACGATGTCCAATTTTTTCAATTTATCAAAAATCATCGTTTAACATTCCTCTATTTCTAGGAGATGTTTTATGCAGCTTTTTTCTTCTTAATAACTAAAAAAGCAGTTACACATGCAGCTGCAATTGCAGCGATTACAAGCTGAATCTTCATAAAATCACCTCCATCTCTTTATATTTTTCTAATCCTCACCTAACAGATGCACGATTCTTGCCTCATGCCCTACTGCTGGTAAATATTTTTCAAATACATCGGCAGTTTTAAGCTTCAAGCTGGAAGTATTAATGCAAGGATGACAACCGATATATTCATCCTTTAACACATCTTCATCAACTAGGAGCTGCACTGCATTTTCCTTATCATTCATAAGTCCCATGATGCTAACGGAGCCTGGTGTGATATCAAGATACTTCTCCATATCCTCGGCATCTGCAAAGGATAATCTTGCTGAGTTTATCTGTTTTGAAAGCTCCTTAGTCTTAAACTTCTTATCTCCAGGCATCATGAGTAAGTAAAAATTCGTCTTCTGACGATTGCATAAAAATAAATTCTTACAAATGACTACTTCTAAAACCTTATCTATTTCATTGCAAAGTTCCATTGTACTTGCTTCTTCATGATCTGTTCTTTCATAGCCAATTTCTAATTTATCTAGTAAATCATAGACTCTTATTTCTTTATCTAATCGATTCGACGTACATTCGGGTCTACCTTTGTACAATTCCATTTTAACACTTCCACCTTTCTTTTAATAGCATTTCTATCGTAAAGATTTTATGAATATTTTATTGTTTAGGGCTTATTCTGCCAAGGCATACTCCATCCTCACATGCATAATTCCTTCTTCAAGGAATTCTTCTGAAACCACCTTAAAGCCAAACTTCTCGTAAAACTTGATAGCATGGGTCTGAGCATCAAGTTTTAATTTATTAGTATGAAAATGATTCTTTATTCGCTCAAGTCCTTCTTTTAGTAGTATTCCTCCATCGCCTCTACCATGAGTTGTTGTAAGAACACGACCAATCTTAATAAAGTTATCTTCAACCTTAAAAGCTCTAAGATAAGCAATTACCTTGTCTCCTTCCTTCATAAATACATGAAGTGCATCATAGTCGATATCATCCATATCCTGATATACGATATTTTGCTCCACTACAAAGACTTCTGCTCTTGCCTTAAGTATTTCGTAAACTTCTTTTGATGTTAATTCATCAAAAGTTTTTGCTTCTATATTTATTTTCATATATTTCTTAATTTCCTTTTTATCTTTCATATTTCGATTTACTAGTTGCTAATAGCTACGCTTTTTTCTTTAATGATTTAAATCAAATCTCCGCTAAAATGCTGGATTTCATGCTGTATTATCTGTGCTGTAAAACCTGTGTACTTGCCATGTTTCTTATTGAAGTTCTCATCTAAATAATCCACTTCGATTTCCTCATATCTTGTACAAGGTCTGCTGCCTTCAAGAGATAGACAACTTTCTTCTGTCTTATACTCTCCTTTTTTAGCAGTGATCACAGGATTTACCATTGCAAACATAAAAGGTCCTGCTGCCACTACAATTATCTGCTTCTTTACACCAATCATGTTAGCTGCCATGCCAACACATCTTTCTTTATTAGCTTCTAATGTATCTAATAAATCCACTATAACCTGCTTATCTGCTGTTGTTGCAGGCTCTGACTTTTGTTGTAGAAATAGTGGGTCTTTAACTATCTTTTTAACCATAAAAACTCTCCTTTATAACCTAGTCCAAGTTATTAGGCTAAGTATAGCATGATTATAGTGAATGTGGGAATTTTTGTTATATGTGGGTGCTGTGGGGCGATATAAAAGAAGTTTTTAGGGAAAATTGGGGCTGGTGTCTTTAGTAGCCGGTCGGTGAATACGGTTAAATCGCAGTTTTTTCCAACTTGCTTGTATGGGACGATATATGACTAAGATGAATTGAAAAAATTTCGGGGAAGCATGCAGGTAAAATGGAGTGTGTGAAAGTTTTTCTGTAAATAAGATATCCTAAGATAATTGACGAG